>JAWSUE010000009.1:4840-137320 GCA_033549065.1 Bacillota bacterium | reverse complement strand
TTCAAAAATGCAGTTTACAAATCGAAGTACCAGGATATTCTGAAGCATTTCTTTGCCCAGGTAATGGTCTATGCGGTAGATGTTTTCTTCGCTGAAAGCTTCGGTGATTACTGCATTAAGTTCCCTGGCCGAAGCCAGGTTATAGCCAAAGGGTTTTTCAATCAGGATCCTTCGCCAACCGTGAGGGGAAGAATTCAAATTATTACGCTTCAGATTTGTGGAAACCGGGCTGAATAATTGAGGAGCGAGAGCCAGGTAGTAAAGAATATTGCCTTCGCTGTTAGTTCCGGGTGACAGGGCTTTTACTGTTTCTTTCAATCTTGGATAACCGTCATTATCCTGAGGATCAATATCGTGATAATATATATTATTGGCCAGTGTTTTCCACTGTTTTTCTTTAAATGACTGGCTTGAGTATTTTTTTACCGATACTGCCAGTTCATCACGGTATTGCTTATGGCTTTTTTGTTTCCGGCCTGTACCCAGCAGGGCGAAACTTTCCGGAAGTTGGCCAGAAAGATGCATGTTGTAGATCGCAGGAACCAGTTTGCGGTGAGCCAGATCGCCTGTTCCGCCAAATATGATCATTATGCATTTTTCATTAATCAAACCAACAACTCCTTCTGTCATTATCCTAGCGCTAAGGTTTTTCTATATCGTGTCCACCGAATTCTCGGCGTAATCCGGCTACCAGGCGAGCGGAAAAACTATTCTCCTGTTCGGATCGATATCTAGCAAATAAGGCTTGCGCAATAACCGGTACCGGAACTTTTCTCAGCAATGCTTCTTCAACAGTCCAGAGGCCTGTTCCCGAGGAACCAATGATCGGTTTGATCTGTTTCAAGTCCGGATCATCTGAAAAGAGGCGACCGGTCAGTTGAATCAACCAGCTGCGAATTACCGAACCGCTATTCCAGAGCTCGGCCAACGCCTGGTAATCAATCTTGAAAGGTCCTTCATCCATAAGTTCAAATCCTTCTGCTATAGCTTGCATCATTCCATATTCAATACCGTTATGGACCATTTTTACATAGTGTCCGGCTCCGTTTTCACCAACTCGCAAGAAGCCATTTTCAACACATATATCTTCTAAGAGCGGTCTTAAATAAGAAAATGTCTCTAATGAAGATCCAATCATCATGCAGGCTCCCCGGCGTGCACCTTCCGGTCCTCCGCTGATTCCGGCATCAACATAATCTACCATCTGAAGTTCTAATTCGGCTGTCCTTCTGATCGAGTCGCGGTAATGGGAATTACCTCCGTCAATTACGATATCTCCTTTTCTGAGATAAGGTAGCAGCTTTGTGATCATCCGGTCGACGGGTTCACCGGCAGGAACCATCAGCCAGACCACTTTTCGTTCACCGAGGGCAGACATAAAAATTTCAACGTCAGCAGTTCCTTCAAGCCCTTCTTTTCTTAACGCTTCCGCTTTCTCTTTACTGCGGCTTAACGCTACTACCCGGTGACCCTTTTCAGTCATATTAAGTGACAGGTTGTAGCCCATTTTCCCCAACCCAACCAGGCCGATATCCATCAGTATCTTCTCCCCTCCAA
Organism: Bacillota bacterium; assembly: GCA_033549065.1. NCBI lineage: Bacteria > Bacillati > Bacillota > Bacillota bacterium. The sequence continues at coordinate 135,763 of JAWSUE010000009.1, read as the reverse complement.
GTGTTTTCCTAAATAATATCGCACTATCTAATATATAGCAAACTATCGAGAAAAATGGCAACATTCTTATATATTATATTCGTGCTAAAATAATTGTAATTGTGTATAATTGAATCAATCATGTTCAAGAGTTGGAGTTGATCTAATGTCGATCAAGGTTAATCGAAAAAATATTGAATTTTATCCGGACTCGAAGAGAGTAATTGCCCGTTTTTATTTTCCGGGCAGTGATGAACGTGCAAAAAATATTATTAAGAAAGCCCTGTTTTTACCGGAAGAGGAAACAAGGCTTACCTTAAACCAGGTGCTGATCAATTTTTCTCAGCGCCACCGGAACATCTCTAAAATTTTGGAAAAGCATTTCGATAATGTTAAGTATCTCGTCGAACAGTTAGAAATCAATCCTGAAAAAATATCTCGAGAAAAGACGTTATTAATTGGCGCATACTTTACGATGGAATATTCGATTGAAGCAGCAGCATTCTTTAATCCATCAATTGTTGAAGATCCTGACCAAACTGCTTTAAGTGAAGGTGAAAAGAAGGTTATCGTTAGCTTCAGGGCAACCGGTGAAGGACATGTTTCTTCCATCGTCTTCAGGAGTGGGATTATTAACAGCAATAATGATCTTTCATTTAGACCAATCGGCACTCTGGTTGATATCCCAGAAGCAGTTAAAAAGCATATTTATAATAAACATGAATTTTTTAATAAACTATCCGAAATGGACGTTCAAAAAGAATTGATTACAATGGTTATCGAACGACTTGATGACCATTTTACATATGAAGAGCTACAGAGCAGTATCGAAGAGTCCATGAAAAATGATGATTTAAGCCCTCTGCAAAAAAAGGTTGTCAAGGATTGTGATTGGCTGGCCAATTCACACTATGAGATTACATTCTCTCTTGATACAGCTATCTCTGAAAGGGTGATCTTTCCAATCTCCGACACGGAACGTAATGGTATAGAAGATGCCCGTTTTGTGAAGTTTATTGATGACGATGGTTCATATATTTATTATGCTACTTATACTGCATACAACGGTTATACGATACTACCCAAACTTTTAGAAACCAGGGATTTCTACCACTTTAAAATTATGCCGCTGAACGGTGAGTATGCCCAAAATAAAGGAATGGCTCTCTTTCCAAGAAAAATCAATAACAAGTATGCTATGGTTTCGCGTATAGATGGGGAAAATAATTATATTATGTTTTCAGATAATATACATTACTGGTATGAAGCACTAAAAATTCAGGAACCACAATTTCCATGGCAGTTTATTCAGATCGGTAATTGCGGTTCGCCGCTGGAAACAGATAAAGGGTGGCTTTTACTAACACACGGAGTGGGACCAATGAGAAGTTATGCAATAGGAGTAACCTTACTTGATCTGGAAAATCCAACTAAGGTTTTGGGTCAGACCAGTGAACCATTGATGAGTCCAGATGAAAAGGAAAGGGAAGGTTATGTGCCCAATGTGATATACTCCTGTGGTTCGCTAATCAACAATAATGAACTGATAATTCCCTATGCCATGGCTGATTATGCCACATCATTTGCTACAGTTTCGCTGGATGAACTCTTTTCAAAGCTGGTATATTATTAAGCGACTGAGTAGTTCTGCCGGGTATGATTATATTATAAAATATGAACATAGTAATATGGAAGGAAGGTTGAGCGATGAGCATTGAGAAGAAAATGTTTGACATGATAATCATCGGTTCGGGTCAAGGTGGGACACCTCTTGCGCAGGCTTCGGCAAGAGCAGGCAATAAGACTGCCCTGGTTGAGCGTAAGTATATTGGAGGTTCATGTATAAATGTAGGCTGTACTCCAACCAAAACAATGATTGCATCAGCAAGGGTAGCCCATCTCGTTAGCCGGGCAAAAGATTATGGTATTGAAACTGCAAAATGGTCAGTTGATTTCTTAAAAGTACGTGAACGAAAACAGGATCTAGTTGAAAGTTTCCGTAACGGAAGCCGGAAAAGACTGCTTTCAACCGATGGGCTCACATTGCTGGAAGGTGAAGCAAGTTTTACCGGAATCAAAGAACTTAAGGTTGATTATACAGGTGGAGGCTATGATTTAATTAAGGCTGATACCATTGTTATTAACACCGGCGCTGCTCCTGCCAGGCTTCATATCCCGGGCATGGATAGTATTAAAGCGCTTGATTCAACATCTATTATGGAGATAGATGATCTGCCGGAGCACTTGATAATTATAGGCGGAGGATATGTGGGCCTGGAATTCGGTCAAATGTTCCGTCGATTTGGTTCTAAAGTAACAATTTTGCATAGGGGAGATCAGCTTCTTTCCAGAGAGGATCGGGACATAGCCGAAGAGGTATACAAAATTTTAAAAAACGATGGTATAGAAATTATTCTACAAAGTAAACCGGAAAAAGTGGCGGCTTCGGGGAATAATCATATTGCCTTGACTATAGTAAAAGATGACCAAGAAAAATTAATTCGTGGCAGCCATCTGCTGGTCGCGACAGGACGGAACCCGAACACAGCTGCTCTCAATCTGGAATTGACCGGTCTGAAAATAAATGAGCGCGGGTTTATAGCTGTAAACGATAATCTGGAAACGGCTGTATCCGGTATATACGCTATTGGCGATGTAAACGGAGGCCCGGCTTTTACTCATATTTCTTATGATGATTACAGGATACTCAGTAAAAATTTGCTACAAGACGGAAATGCAGTAACTACCGGCAGACAAGTACCTTATGTGGTTTTTATTGATCCTCAACTTGGCCGGATTGGATTAACTGAAAAAGAAGCAGAGAAACATGGATATAACTATCGTGTGGCGAAAATGCCGATGAGTTGGGTTGCGCGTGCCCTTGAAACAGATGAAACAGCCGGTATGATGAAAGCTATTGTTGATGTTAATACTGACCAGATATTGGGTGCAGCCATACTTGGGCTTGAAGGTGGAGAAATAATGGCGATTCTGCAGATGGCCATGCTTGGCAATGTGCCGTATACAACTATACGCGACACAATTTTTGCTCATCCAACCTTATCAGAATCATTGAATAATCTGTTTTCTTCATTCGATAATTAAAGAGGAAGAGCGATAAAAATGTAAACCGCGGTTATACCGCGGTTTACGTAATTATATGGTGCGCCTGGCAGGAATCGAACCTGCGGCACACGGATTAGGAATCCGTTGCTCTATCCCCTGAGCTACAGGCGCATATATCGTGAAAATATTATAACTTCAATCTATAAGCCTTGCAAGGGTTGTGAATAAAATAATTAATTGATATGATATCGATATTATATCTTATAATATATGTAAATATTGAAAGTGACCAGTTAAATAATTTCATGTTTATTATATATAACCGAAACGGTTCGAAATGCCCTGAAGTATTGGGAAAATTAGCGGCTGCATTTCTTGACACAAAATTGACCTTATGCGATAATTATAAAGTATGTAATAAGGAGAGGAAGTGTTTTTTTAAGGGAGAAAGTTCTATAAATCACAAATTTCCGTATTATGTAGATAAATGGAAAATTTTAATCAACTTAAGGAGTACTGTCTTTTGAATCTGACACAGTATAGGAAATACCAGGATGAAATAGAAAGATGCAGGAGGATTTATAAAGATTTTGATAAGGCTGCGCCGGTTATTGAAGCCATCTTCAAGGGTATAAGCGATTTTTTTATGAAAAATCCTCCTGAAGTAGTAGCTCTTGAAGAGCAGGATAAGTTAGAGGATCAAATCAGAGAAGGAATGTCATTAAAATATGACCTTGCTATTAAGACTGAGGATTTTGTCGAATTACTTTCAAACCTCAGCAAAATTATGGAAAAATATAGCCCCGGATTGCAACCCAATATGGTTATTTTACGAGAAATTCTTGAACGGTTTCTTTCTGAATCACAGGACAGAATTTATAAGAATGAATTGAACCTGTTACATGATATGCTGATTAATGAAACGGTGCTGGAAAAAGATCTGGCTACGTTTCTTTTTTCTGTAACGCAATCTTCTTTTCACCGGCAGCATTTAAATTCGATATCAAAGGTCTTAAGAACAGACCTGTGGGAGGGAGGGGAATGCCCATTATGCGGGGAAAAGCCCCATTTCGGAATCCTTAGAACTGAAGATGGAGCCAAGGAGTTGGAGTGTTGGTTGTGCGGCACTTCTTGGGTACATGCCCGCATTAAATGTCCGTTTTGCAGTAATGAAGAACAAAAAGAACTCGGTTATTTTACCACTGAAGAGAGTGAAAAATGCCGGGTGAACTTTTGCAAAAAATGCTGCCATTACTATAAGATCTTTGATGCTCGAAAGTTTAATGTGGATGGTAGTTTAGTTCTAACCATACACAACCTTGCCACGCTTGATTATGATTTATTGGCGAAGAAAGAAGGATTTAACCCGGGCTCCGGCCTGGAGTGGATCAATGATAGTGAGGTAGTGGACAGATAAGATTAGGAGGTGGATTTACTTATGGAGTTATCGAGACGCAGCTTTTTAAAACTTACCGGCGCAACGGCTGCTGCTGCAACTTTGACCGGTATAGGTTTGCGTAAGGCATATGCGTCTACCCCAGAGCCTTTGCGCATCAAGTACACTCAAGAATTTCATACAGTATGTACTTTCTGTGGAGTTGGTTGTGGGGTTATCTGCAATGTACGGGACGGAGTAATTGTAAATGCCGAGGGTGATCCGGATCATCCGATCAACGAAGGCACACTCTGCAGCAAGGGAAGTTCTCATTTCAACGTATCTTACATCTATAATGAAAAAGGAAAACCCGTCCCCAACCCGAAGCGTTTGACAAAACCGCTATACCGCGCTCCGGGCGCCAGCAGTTATGAAGAAAAAGACTGGGATTGGATGCTTGATGAGCTGGCGAAAAGAATCAAAGATTCTCGCGACACAAACTTTGTAGAATCGGTTGATGTCGGAGGGCAGAGGGTAACGGTTAACCGCACCGAAGCTATTTCCTGGCTCGGCAGCGCTTTCTGCACAGATGAAGAAAACTACCTGTTTCACAAGATGGGAAGGGCTTTGGGTATGATCAATATTGATCACTGCGCCCGTCTCTGACACTCTTCTACGGTCGCCGGTCTTGGCGCCACATTCGGAAGAGGGGCAATGACCAATCACTGGAACGATTATCAGCACAGCGATGTCTTTATGAATATCGGTGGCAACACCGCTGAAAATCACCCCATCTCAATGAAATGGATTCAAAAAGCCCGTGACACAAAAGGTGCAAAACTACTTGTTGTTGATCCAAGGGTTTCAAGGACCGCTGCTGTTGCAGATCTTCATGTTCAAATTCGCCCGGGAACAAACATTGCTTACCTTGGCGGTTTGATGCATTATATCCTCGAAAACGAACTGTACCACAAGGAATATGTTGAAAACTATACTAATGCTTCCTACCTGGTCAACGCAGAATATTCTTTTGATGAAGAAACCGGTTTATTCTCGGGTGCCTTTGATGATCAGGTTCGTAAGGCTACAAGTTATAACCAGGCAACCTGGATGTACCAGCGTGACGAGGAAGGTAATGTCCTTAAAGACCCCACATTTGAGGATCCCAACTGTGTTCTGCAGTTGATGAAAAAGCACTACAGCAAATATACCCTGGAAAATATCAGCAAAATTACCGGAGCTGACCCTGAGGTTCTAAGGCAGTCTTACGAGTTATACAGCAGTACCGGCCAGGCCGGTAAAGCCGGTAATATCATGTATGCCATGGGTATCACTCAGTTTACACACGGAGCCCAGAATGTCAGAGCAATAGCTGTTGTTCAGCTCTTACTCGGTAACATGGGAATATGCGGCGGTGGGGTTAATGCCCAGCGTGGTCAATCAAATGTTCAGGGATCAACCGACATGGCCATGCTTTATCACATTATTCCGGGATATATGCCTACACCTCAGCAGGCTTCGACACCTACCCTCGAGGCTTATAATGCAACAACTCCTCCTGCCGGTTGGTGGACCAACAGACCGAAATACATGGTCAGCCTGTTGAAAGCTTTCTACGGTAACAAGGCTACCCCAGCCAACGATTTTGGTTATCAGTGGTTCCCCAAACTGGACGGTCTGGATCATTCACATATTGCCCAGTACAGGGATATGGGTGAAGGAAAAGTTGAAGGTATGATCTGCTGGGCAGATAACCCGGCTGTTTCCGGTCCATCGGCCAGTGCAAAACGCAGTTACCAGAAGAACCTGAAGTGGTTGCTCTCGGTCGATATGTTTGAAAATGAAACTGCTTCTTTCTGGCAGGCTCCCGGTATGAATCCGGCAGAAATTGACACCGAGGTCTTTATTCTCCCCGCTGCTTCAGGATATGAAAGAGAAGGCAGCAAGGCTAACAGTGGACGCTGGATCCAGTGGGCATGGAAAGCCCAGGAACCCCCAGGAGTAGCTAAAGCTGATCTCTGGATCGTAAACGAACTGTTCAAACGGGTCCAGGCGCTTTACCAGTCTGAAGGAGGAACAGTATCTGAGGCGGTAACCAATATTGCCTGGGATTACGATGGCCCTGATGGTGAAATTGATATTGTAAAAGTCTGCAAGGAGCTGAACGGCTATCGTGTTGCCGATGGTTCTCTCGTTACCAACTTTGTCGGTCTACAGGCCGATGGTTCCACAGCCTGCGGCAACTGGCTCTACAGCGGATACTATAATAACCTGGAGAATCCCGCCACCAAGAAGAGGATTAAAGAACGGGAAGGGTTGGGCTTCAATAAGGACTGGGCTTTTGCCTGGCCGCTTAACCGCAGGATCATTTATAACCGGGCATCATGTGACCTTGAAGGTAAACCCTGGAATCCCGATAAGCCTGTAATTTGGTGGGATGAAACCCAGCAGAAATGGGTCGGTAACGATGTCCCTGACATACCCGGAAGCTATACATTCGAGCAGTCGACAGAAAATCCATTTATCATGCTGCCCGAAGGTGTTGGAAGATTGTATAGCGTAAATGCTCTGCGTGACGGGCCCTTCCCGGCTCACTTTGAGCCTGCTGACAGCCCGGTAGCTAACCTGCTATATCCCAGAGCTACCTATAATCCGGCCAGTCAGAGGTTCTACGAAGACCATACCGTGGAAACAGATGAAGAGAGGGAAAGGTATCCCTTCATTATGACTACTTACCGGATTGTTGAACATTACCAGACGGGTATTGTAACCCGAAACCTCCCCTGGCTGAACGAATTGATGCCGGAACTTTTTATTGAAATTAGTGAAGAACTGGCAGAGGAACTTGGTGTCAGCAACGGGGATAAAGTGCAAATAGAAAGTAAGAGGCTCTTTAAAAATGGCGAACAGGATAGTATTGAAGCAAAAGCCTGTGTAACCAAGCGTTTCAAACCGATGATGATCAACGGCGTGAAAAAGCATGTTGTCGGAATGCCATGGCACTGGGGCTTCAAAGGGATGAGCACAGGTGCGGTAACCAATGACCTGAGCCCATCGGTCGGAGATCCTAATACAACAATCCCCGAATATAAGGCATTCCTCTGCAACGTAAGGAGGGCAGTTTAAATGGCTAAACCAATTTGTTTAATCGATGCCTCCAAATGTATAGGATGTCGCGGGTGCCAGGTTGCATGTAAACAATGGAACCAGAATCCCGCCGAGGATACAACCTTTACCGGCACATATGAAAATCCACCTGGCCTTTCATCTATTACTTGGATGCGAATTATGTACCGCGAACATGATGGTGAAAATGGTGGGATGGACTGGTTGATGGTAAAGCAGGGCTGCATGCACTGCAGCGATGCTGCCTGCATGATGGCCTGTCCGGCAGGGGCAATCTACCGCACTGAATATGATACCGTTAAGGTGGATGAAGTTAAGTGTATTGGTTGCAACTACTGTGTTGCCGCCTGCCCTTTCCATGTAATAGGGTTTGATCGCCTGGCCAATAAGGCTCGAAAGTGTACTTTCTGTCATGACCGGCTTCAGAGCGGATTAAAACCGGCATGCGCCAATGCCTGCCCAACCGGCTCAATTACATTCGGTGACAGTCGTGAACTGATTTCGAATGGAAGGGCAAGGGTTGAGCATTTAAAGGCAGCAGGCAAAGTTAATGCTACTTTGTATGGCTTAGATGAAGTTGGCGGTACAGGGATGCTTTATGTCCTGGCTGATAAACCTGAAAAATATGGTTTTCCGGCAGATCCACAGGTGCCACTGCAGACCCGTTTTTGGAATACAATCTATGCTCCATTGCGCGTATTCGTCGTTATTGCTGTTGCCCTGGGCTTATGGACCAACCGTTCACAGAGCAAGCGCGTTGAGGAAGCTAAAGCTAAATCAAAATAAACCGGGAGGTGAAATCAAGTGGAAGTAAAACAGTTTTTTGGTGGGATTCATATACCCCACTATAAAAGCTTTACAGAGCATAAAGAGATTAAAAAAGCATCTCTGCCTGAAGAGATAATCATTCCTCTTTTACAGCATACAGGCGCTCCAAATGAGCCTTTGGTAAAAGTTGGTGATAAAGTTAAGGCAGGACAGAAAATCGGGGCAACCGATAAGTTTGTCAGTGCTCCAGTCCACGCCAGCCTTTCCGGTACAGTTACAGCTATTGAACCCAGGCCATTTGTCACCGGGCAGATGATTGATAGTATTGTAATCGCTGTCGATAAGGAACAGGATGAACTTAAACTCGCCGATAACGATCTAGAAAAAGTCACTAAAGAAGATATAATTAATGCAGTGAAAGAAGCCGGTATTGTAGGAATGGGTGGTGCAGCTTTTCCGACAGCGGTTAAACTGAGCCCACCGCCGGATAAAAAAGTGGACACTTTGATTGTTAACGGCTGTGAATGTGAGCCATATTTAACCTGTGATCATCGGATCATGCTTGAAAAAGCAAAGGAACTGCTTCAGGGCGTTAAGCTGCTCATGAAAATGCTCGGTGTTGAGCAGGCTTTTATCTGCATCGAAGATAACAAGGATGATGCAATAGAGGCTGTTCGTCAGGAGAATGATGATCCAGGGATTGTTTTGTTAAGAATGCCGACTAAGTACCCTCAGGGTTCGGAAAAGCACCTGGTTAAAGCAGCGCTTGACCGGGAAATTCCTTCCGGTGGGCTACCCTTTGATGTGGGCTGTATTATCCAGAATGTTGGGACCTGCGTTGCCATTTATGAGGCGGTTAAGTTTAACAAACCACTCATAGAGAGAGTGGTTGCGGTAACAGGTCAGAATATTAAAGATCCTCAGAACCTGTTGGTGAAAATAGGTACTCCTCTCAGGCATTTAATTGAAGAGTGTGGGGGGATAGTTGCCGAACCGGCAAAGGTTGTTGTTGGTGGTCCTATGACGGGAAGAGCACAGGAAAATCTTGATGTTCCGGTAGTTAAAGGAACAACAGGTGTAGTTGTGCTACCTCCGGATATGGCACTCGAAGATATGGAGTATTCCGATTGTGTTCGCTGCTGTAAATGTGTTGAGCATTGCCCCATGTTGCTCTATCCGAATCAGATCAGCATTTACTGTGAAGCGGGCATGATTGAAGAGGCTGAGTTTTGGAACACAATGGATTGTATTGAATGCGGCATATGCGCCTATGTATGTCCGTCGAAGAGACCAATCACCCAGCTGGTTCAGCGCACAAAACCGCTGATCATTCAGATGAGGAACAAGCGGTAATTAAATTTATGGGGAAAAGGAGGTATTTTAGTAGTGAGTGATGCCCAGAAGTTTGTTGTAACACCATCTCCTCACATTAAGAGTTACGAAACAGTTACATATGCTATGCGTGATGTTTTCATCGCTCTAATGCCGGTCACGCTGGTATCCATATATTTCTTCCAGTATTATGCCGCACTGACTATCGCGGTATGTCTGGTAACTGCAGTTTTGACTGAACTTCTTTTTAAGAAGTTAATGCACAGGAAACCCGCTCTACACGACTGGAGCGCTTTGCTGACCGGCTTATTTGTTGCCCTCTTGTTCCAGGCAACCACTCCATGGTATAAGGCTGCTCTGGCAACATTTATTGCTGTCGGTATAGCTAAGGAACTGGCTGGTGGTCTGGGTTGGAACCGTTTTAACCCTGCATTATTTGGCCGTGTGGCATTAATTATTCTGGCCCCCGCTTATGCCTATATAAACCAGTGGTTTCAACCGCTGGCCATACACCTCGGGCCGCTGGATACAATTACACAGGCCACTCCATTGGCAATGATGAGGGCAGGTCTGGAAATGCCGCCGATAAGCCAGCTCTTTTTTGCCTTTCCTGCCGGAGCGCTTTCGGAGGTATCGCCGTTTGCCCTGCTTATCGGTGCGGCATACCTGTTTTATAAAAAACATATTGGCTGGAGGATCCCTGTATCAATATTGGGAACCATGATTATTTTAAATCTGATTGTTGGAGAAAATCCGCTTTTACACCTGGTAACGGGTGGTATAATAATCGGTGCATTCTTCATGGCTACTGATTGGGTTACCAGTCCAATGACCGATAATGGTAAGATCATCTACGGAATTGCTATCGGCGCTTTAATAGTACTTTTCAGGGTTGGCTTTATGATTACGGAAGGGGTTGCTTATTCCATCCTGATCATGAATGCTTTTGTACCCATGATTGAACATTACACTGCCCGTTCGCAGTTTGGTAAAATTAAAGTTGTCGCTGTTCCGATGGCAGAGAAGAAGTAAGCAAGACGTAATCAATATATCAATACGAAGCATTATAAGTGAAAAAGCGGGAGCAACTGTTTAGGTTGCTCCCGCTTAATGTTTAGTAGATGCAAATCCTTTTTGTTTATAAATTAAATATCTTCAGCCCAAAGCGCAGATAAAATACAACGATTAAAATTACACTGAAGGAAACGATCACGAGCATCATATCGAAATCGATGTTGCTTATATTGATCGACCTGAAGATTGCCTTTTGACCTGGCCGGTAATCTACCGATTGAAGGAATGTAAATATTCTACGGTAAAGTATTTCAAACAGCCTGTTTAAGATGTTCTGAATGGCTACGAAGGGTAGGGTAATTATGATCCAGAAGATTATTGCTAACTTGCCAACCAGGCTACCAAGAAATTCTAGCCCGAGCCAGTAAGGAACACGAAGGCGATATACATTCGTCTTCTGAGCTATATAGAAAAAGCCTGCACCCAGTACCAGGGCAATGGCTACGGCTCCGAGATCTTCAAACTTCCAGAAGTTGCTCTTGGCCAGGTAACTAACCAGGTAAGAATCAAGAGTAAAGGTGCTCAATGATGGAACAACTAATTTGTTAAGGATCAGGTTTGGTGAAAAACCGATAAAGAGCATACTTGCAGCTAAGGTCCCCATCCCGACCTTCATCAAAAGGGGTTCTTTACTCACTTCAGGCAGGCTGTCAGGAGCAGGTCTCCAGAATGTGAAGTAAAGAAACTTGAGGAAGTAACAGACTGTTCCCGCGCTGGTCAGGGTGAATATTTTTTCAGCGATAAAAAGCGAGTAGACATGGTGATGTTCGTAAGCCTCGACAATTGCGTGGTGCAGCAGGGTTTTACTGGCATAACCGTTAAAAAGGGGCATACCCACTATACCGAGCGATGCAATCAGTACCACTACAGAGGTGAAGGGCATCCTATATCTTAATCCGCCAAGTTTATTCATATCCAGTTCACCGGTCATATAAACAATTGCTCCGGCAGCAAGGAAGAGAGTGGATTTAAAGAAGGCATGGTTAATAATATGATAGGCAGAACCTCCAAGTCCCATTGCCCCTTCATATCCCAAATAGGCGGCAACGCCTATACCCATTATGATATAACCAATTTGGCTGATACTGCTGCAGGCTAACATTTTTTTAATGTTGTTCTGGAGGAGAGCAATGCATGCTCCAAAAAACATGGTTATAATTCCCAGCCAGATGATCACAAATCCTGCATCAGATACAACTGACCAGAGGCTCTCTACACCGGCTGCCAGATTTTCCATCGAGAGGAGGTTTGCATCCGGAGTGTAAAGCATGGTTAAAGTTCTGATTATCCCGTATGCACCCGTTTTGATCATGATCCCCGAAAGGAGTGCGCTGGCAGGTGCCGGTGCTACCGGGTGAGCCAGTGGAAGCCAGATATGCAGGGGCACCATACCAGCCTTGATCCCGAACCCGATAATCAGCAGCAGTCCGGCTAATAATAGATAGTTATTAATACCTTCTACCAAACCGGGCAGCTGGGTTATGGACAAAGTACCGGTGTTAAAATAAATAAGTCCGATTCCGGTAAGCAGACACATTCCGCCGAAAATGCCAAGATAAAGATAGATATGGCCGGCGCTGAATGCTTCCCGGGTCTGGGTATGAATAACCAAAACATATGAAGCCAGCGACATTAATTCGAAGAACAGCAAAAGCGTTAATAGATCTCCAGCCAGGGGCACGCCAACTGTTCCTGCAAGCGTAAGCATGAAAAATATGAAGAATCGTCCCTGGTCATGCTCATGGTTCATATATTCCAGGGCGAACACAGTAGCCATCAACCAGATAAATGAGGCAAGAAGGGCGATCAGGAAACCGAGGCCGTCAACCCTGAAAGTAAGACCGAGGGGGGTTACAATCATCTCTAAGTCCAGGACAAGTGTAATGCCTTTTGATATATCGGGATACATCATGACAACTGCGACCAGTGTTCCAGCTGATCCGATTAAAGACCAACTGTTGCGCCACCAGGCAACCTGTTTGGCACAGGTAATCATTACAAAAGAGAAGAGAGGAACAAGTACGGCAATCAATGGTAAGTATGAAATTGTTTCCTGGGGCATGGTTTAATTACCTCCTGCGTAGAACAGGTAGTTTGCGATATCGTTGAAAAATGGCACTGTCAGCTGCAGGTTAGTCCCGACTATAAGGCATCCGGCTACCAGTACTAATATTGGAATTAGCATGGTAAGTGGTGCTTCAGGTCCTTTAACCGCCTTGAAATCCCCCTCTTTAAAGAAAGCGTTTATGACAATGGGCAGGAAATAAGCGGCATTCAAAAGAGCGCTTCCGATTAAAACTACTATAAAAATCCAGGCTCCGCTTTCCAGGCTACCCTGGATCAGGTACCATTTGGAGATAAACCCGTTTACCGGAGGAATTCCGATCATTCCTATACTGGCTATGGCAAATGCGATCATGGTAAGCGGCATCTGCTTTCCAAGACCGTTAAGTTCGCTGATTTTCTTTTTGCCTGTAACGGTGATAATTGCCCCGGCACAGAAAAAGAGAGTTATTTTGAGCAGTGCATGATTGATGATGTGCAGTAGCCCTCCAGCCAGCCCGATTGAGCTAAAAAGACCTGCGCCGAGAGTTATATAGCCGAGCTGGCTGATAGTTGAAAAGGCGAGCCGACGCTTAAGAACATCCTGCTGCATGGCTATAATGGAGGCAACAAGAATTGTCACGGAAACCAGACCGGCCACAAAATAACCCATTTGCAGGCCAATTAAAGCAGTGATCCCGAATATAGAGTACATTACCCTCAGTATGCCGAATACACCCGATTTGACAACAGCGACGGCATGGAGAAGAGCGCTGACCGGGGTGGGTGCAGCCATTGCAGCAGGCAGCCAGGCGTGGAGAGGCATCACTGCCGCTTTAACTCCGAATCCCAGAATAAAAGAGACAAAAGTCAATCTCCATAACAGCAGGGATCCTGAGGAAACATTGACAATACCACCTCTGACGAACTCGAGGGTTCCCATGTTTCCATAGGTGATAATCAATCCGATTAATATTAGTCCGGCTCCGACAAAGCTGTAAATGATATACTTGATACCGGCTTTTTTGGCCTCATCATTTCCTTCATGAACAACGAGCGGGTAGGTGAAAATAGTTAAAAACTCGTAAAAGATATACAGAGTAAGCAGGTTTGCCGATAGGGCAATACCCATGGTCATACCCAGGGAAAGAAGGTAAAAAATGAAGTAACGCCGCCGGTTATGTTCATGGGCCATATACCCTGTGGAGTAAACAACCGAGAAAAACCAGAGTATTCCAGCAGTACCGCCAAAAAGAGCGGCTAAAGGATCGACCCGAAGCTTTATTTCCAATCCGGGGGTTATTTGATGTAAGAGTAATTCCCAACTTCCATTGTAATAATAGTGGAAGAGGATAATTACCATTGCAACTGCGCTGATCAGGCTGACGATTACGGCCAGAGGATTCCGGAGACGATCATTATTTTCTTTAGCCAATCCGGTAATTAGTGCTCCCAATATTGGAAAGACAATCATGAAAAGAGGCAGGTACAATATATATTCCGTATAGTCCATCTTGGATTCGTCCTCTCCCGACAGGTTAGATAAATTAGTGGTTTTTGTCCTCTTTCTCTTTATGGTTGGCTGTGCTGGTACCCCATACCAACATAATTGCTATAACCCCTGAGAACAGAACCGTAGATTCCAACAGGGTATCGTAGCCCCTGTAGTCGAGAAGAATATTGGCAACCATATTGGTGCCGCCGCTTTCTTCGACACCTTTATAAACATAACGCTCATAAACATAATTATTGGAAGGATTGTCGATATTTCCGTAGACAGGCATCTCTGTAACTGCAAGCATCAGCATGAAAGATATCATACCAACCAGGATGACAGTCATCGTATAAAAAATTATCTTGCCGATCATTCAGGGCGCCTCCCCACTTTGGTTACAACGGTAACCATTAATACTGTCATACCGATACCAACAGCAGCTTCGGTGATAGCAAGGTCGGGAGAGTTCAGCTGCTGCCAGATCAACGACATGACCATACTGTATGCGCCAAAGATAATAACGATGTAGAGGAGATCGTTAAAAACAAAAATTGAAAATGCGGTAACGATTAATACCAGCAGTAACAAGACCATAAGAACGTCAATCATCAGATGCTTTCTCCCCCTTTCTCATTACTCATCATTTCATCAAGCTGATGTCTTCTTCTGCGGCGCTGCGCTGCTACGTAGTCATTTATCAGAAAACTGCCTTCAGCCATCGGTGTACCCCTGTTATACGCTGTTTTAGCGATAAGGTGAGTGATCACCGGGTTGATAGTGGCGATCATGATCAAAATTAAGATCAGCTTGGTAACGTTGGTAATATCGCTGATAAAGAGCATTAAACCGATCAGGATCATCCCGGTCCCCAGGGTGTCGCACTTACCCATGGCATGCATGCGGGTAAATACATCGGGCAGGCGGATCAATCCGACCACGCCGACTATTAAAAAGAAGAGACCACCAAAAATAAAAAATAAGGCTATATATTGTAAAAGGGTCATTCGAATCACTCCAATCCCAGGCAGATAAAACCTGTGATTAAATAATATGTCCTTCACGCAGTAGCTTCAGTATACAGAGGGTTCCGATAAAAACCCCCAATACAAAAACAAAGGCTACGTCTATGTAATAATAACTTTTATCGATGAACGAAAAGATCAAGATGATGAGAACGACGTTGGTAGTAATCATATTCATGGCAACGATTCTGTCCAGCGCTGTTGGGCCGCTGTATGCGCGGGCTATAGCCAGCAAAGATATAATCAATAAAACTACAACAACTCCATATAGAATGGAAGTAATCATTTTCTATACTCACCCTCCAGTTCCATCAGTCTCTGATACAAGGGCCATTCTTCCAACCCATGAGCAACTTCTTCCGTTAAGGCATGGACGATCAAAAGGTTATCTTCAAGCTCAACGGTGATTGTTCCCGGAGTCAGGGTGATAGAATTAACATATAAAACTCTGACCAGGCTTCTTTCAAGATCACAACGCATGATCACGATGCCCGGTGATATTGGGAGTCGGGGGTTCAACACGATCATGGCCACGTTGATGTTTGCCAGCACAATATCAATGCCGAGTTTAATGAAGTAAACTATCAGCAGATAGAACTGTTTGATTGTAAAACTTGTTTTATATTCTCCCGGTATGTGGAGATTGCTCCAGAAAACAGCCAGGGCACCGCTGAATATGACTCCGACCAGGATATGCTGCCAGCTTACGCTTGCTGAGATGAGAAGCCAGAAAACCATCAGCAGTGAGAATATGAAGAGAGATCCCAATAGATCACTTTTTATCCGTTCAATCACTGCGTTCACCTCCCGACGATATTTATCTAAATTTAGAGCAGACGCGTAATAGTCTGGTTAATAAAATCAAGTGTACCACCCGGGAAAATTCCGAGATAAATGATACCCAGGGCTACAAGAACAATCGGCACCAACATACTCAATGGAACCTGGTCTCGCTTAAATACTTTTGCTGTGTCATGATCATCATGCCCGTCCATTGAAAAATATGCCTGACCGATGATCGGGAAATAGTATGTTGCATTTAACAAACCGCTTAAAATTATTACAACAATTACCAGCGGTAAATCTGCTTCGAGACTGCCCAGGGCAAGTCCGTATTTGCTGATAAAACCGCCGAAAAGCGGAATACCGACCATTGAGAAGGCAGCGACAGTGAAAGCTCCCATCGTGATCGGCATACTGTAACCCAGCCCTGAAAACTGGTTAACCTGCTTGCGGCCGGTCTGGTAATACACTGCACCTGTACAAAGGAAGAGACAGGTCTTCATAAAGGCGTGGACAACAATATGAAGCATTCCGGCAGCCATACCCCAGGGAGTTCCCAGGCCTATACCGAGGAAAACATAACCAATCTGGGCCACGGTAGAATAGGCAAGCCGTCTTTTAGTTTCGATCTGCACAAAGGCAAAAAATGAACCGGCAAGCATGGCAATAATCGCTAAAACCAGGATTAGATGCCGGATAAAAGTTTCGTGGAATATTTCCAGGCCGAAAGCGATAAATAAAATCTTCAGGAAAGCAATTATATAGACCTTCACAACCAGGCTGGATAAAACTGCACTTGAAGGAGAGGCAGCGGAAGAATGCGCATCAGGCAGCCAGAGGTGGAGGGGAAAGAGCGCCGATTTAACTCCGAAGCCAACGACAAAGAAGCTGAGTGCAGTCCAGATCAGGAATGGGTATGAATCCTTCACCAGAGCAAGTTCCTGTGCGATAAAAGTCAGGTTCAGGTTACCGGTTATCATATAAATAAAACCTATTCCGAAGAGGATAAAGCCCGAACCGATTGTTGCCAGAAGCAGGTACTTCAGTGCAGCTTCTGTAGAAAGTCTGGTGCCTTTACTGGCAACCAGGGCACAGGCGCTCAAGCCTGTAACCTCTATAAAGACATACATATTAAAGATATCATTTGTAATAACCAGGCCCATCATCCCTGCCAGGCAGAGCATATAAGCCGTATAGTACCATCCTGTTACCATACTTTCCAATTCATGCTTGATAGCAGCGAAACTGTAGATAAGTATTGCGAATGCCAATCCCGAGAGCAGCATAAGCATCATACTGGAGAGAGAATCAACAACTATTTCGATGCCCCATGGGGGCTGCCAGCCGGATACGGCATAATGTATAACGTTACCCTGCCTGATATGGTAGCCGATTACCAGAGTGGTAGAAAAAACAGCGCCGGTTACAACTGTTGCCAGAGGAGCACAGAATTCTCTTTTCCATCTCGCCAGAACGGGCATACAAAAAGAGGCGATCAAAGTACCGATGACGCAGAGAAAGGGTAGTTTCGAAAAGGGGTCCATAAGTGTGTTCACCTCTATTTCATTTTCATGAAGTTTGGAGCGCTGATTGTACCGTAATAAATATAGAGCTTGACAATTAATGCCAGGGCAAAAGCGGTAACGCTGAAACTAACGACAATACCTGTCAGCATCAAACATGAAGGAAGCGGGTTAATATAGATAACATCTGTAAGCTGGGGATCATAGATGGGGGGGACTCCGCCATGTATATTACCGACAACTATAAAAAATAAGAAGATTGCAGTTTGAATTATATTAATTCCAATTACTTTCTTTATCAGGTTATGCTGAGTTAAAACAATCAAGGTGCCCATTGAAAAGAGAATGATGGTAACAAAGTAAGGGAAGTTAACGATAAGCAGTTCGAAATTCACCGGTTAGGCCTCCTCGCTGATCATGTAATAAATGGCTAAGATAGTGCTGGTAACGAGGATACCGATACCGAAATTTGCAACAGAAATTATTCCAACGCTGAATAAAGTTCCCGGAACACCGATCGGTCCATGTTCATGTGGAATCAGGAATTTTGAAATTTCAAGAATGCCGCCGAAACCGACAAAAATTATTGCCAGGTCGATAATCATCTGGCGGAAGCTTTTATCCCAGAGTTGGCCAAAGATCAGGATGTAAAGGAGAAATCCCAAACCGACTATCATCCCACCGGAAAAACCGCCTCCGGGTGAAAGATGACCATGCATGATAACATAAAGACCATACAGAAGAACGAAAAGAAGCATGTAGCGAAAAACAACTCTAGTCACATAATCGTGCATCTTTTCTCTCCCCCTTCCTGAACCTTATTATAAACCAACCTGTTATTTAAATTCAAAGAAAAGACAATTAGAAAATTCAGTAAGTTAAAAAATTCACAAAAAATTGCAAAAAAAATTCCCCTCTCTGCTGAACTCACTACTTTATTCTTTATCATTTTCGCTTTTCTGTCAAGTTGTTTTTATTTAATTGTATACCCTCAATTATTATATTAATTGTCCTTTCTAAAGAAGGATATTGCAATATTAAAGAGAATAAATTGCGTGATTGTGTTACTTACCGGAAGGGATTAATTAATGGCAGATATCTTCGTAATAGAGATCAGAGAAATGATAATTGTCAGCACACTGCCCCTGATGATTTTACTTATACCGATCCTTGGTTCATTTCTAATTGGTTTCACCGGACTGAAACTGTATCGTGCCCGTAATATTTTGGCAGTACTTGTTACCGGATTAACTTTGTATTTAACCGTTGAGCTCTTTTTGTTGAGCCTTCAGGGGTACAGTATCTTATACCGGCTACCTTCACTGGCCGGTATCAGTATGAATTTGAGGGTTGATCTAACCGGAAGTGTATTCGCTCTTTTTACCGCACTTATCTGGTTTTTAGCCACACTTTCTTCTGTTCCCTATATGAAACAGGAAATTCGCCAGACACGCTATTACACGTTTTTAATCTTGTCGCTCGGCGGATGCCTGGGAGTGTTTCTTAGCGGAGATTATCTGAGTTTATTTCTTTTCTTCGAACTAATGACCCTTGCAGCTTATGCACTTGTTGTCCATAACCAGGATAGCGAAGCAATGGCAGCGGGGAAAAATTATCTTTACCTGGGAGTAATCGGCGGACTTTCTTTATTATCCGGTATCATCCTGCTCAACACTTATGCCGGTTCGGTAACCATATCACCATTGATGGAGCAGTTGGCGCCGGCTGCTGAAGTTCTCCCCTTGATTGCCCTGTTAATGATTATCGGCTTTGGAGTAAAAGCAGGTATGGTGCCCCTACATATATGGCTTCCCCAGGCTCATCCGGTAGCTCCTTCTCCGGCAAGCGCCCTGCTGTCAGGAATCATGATCAAAACAGGTGCTTATGGAATCATCAGGGTTGTAACGATGTTATTTACACCGACCAGAGAACTGGCCGAGAGCGGATTATGGCATTTCTCCGAGAATCTGGGGCATGTGATCGTCTGGATGGGCATTTTGACCATGCTTCTGGCCGCCCTGATGGCTGTGCTTCAGAACAATGCAAAAACCCTTCTGGCTTACAGCAGTATCAGTCAGATGGGTTATATACTGATGGGGATCGGTGCAGCAGGTTATCTCGGGTATGACGGGCCTATGGGCTTTGGAGGTTTTTCTTACCATATTATTAACCATGCCTTCTTCAAGTCAGGCATGTTTATACTTTTTGGCATTATCTATACCCGGTTGCATGAGAAAAGGCTTGATCACCTGGGAGGTCTATGGAAACACTTTCCTGTAACCTTTGCCGCTTTTGCTGTTTGTGCGGCCGGAATAATGGGTATACCCGGTTTTAACGGGTACGTGAGTAAGACACTGCTGCATCATGCAATTGTCGAGGCATTTGAGCACCATCATCTTTGGGATCTATGGCTGGCTGAAAAGCTCTTTATGCTTACCAGTGGTTTGACAGTATGTTATATCGGTAAACTTTTTATTTCAATTTTTCTCGGTAAAGAATCCGATCAACTAAAAGGTAAGTTGTCAGGAATTAAGTTGAAGGAAAATATAGTTGAAAGATTCGTCGGTTTGGCCTATATTGCTGCAATAGTCTTTTTAGGCTTATTTTCACCGCTAATCATAAAAAAAGTTATTGTTCCCATGGCCGGCGGTTTTACCTATTCGGACTATTACCTGAATTACCTGGCTAAAACCGGTGTCTGGACCTGGCCGGATCTGTTTGGTATAGTCATAGGGTTGGGATTGGGAGCTGCTTTTTATCTGGCCTTCAAGAAGAAGGAACTATTTAGCCTTAAACTGCCGGAATATCTAAGTGTGGAAAGATCTTTATACCAGCCGGCAACTAAATTATTGGGCGAAGCGTTTACAAGAGCCGGTAAATATATTGATGATAATGTTAACTTTGGTTTTCACGGGGCACCGGGAGTATTGGTGAGAGTTTCAACCGGAGCAGATTATCTTGACGATAAAATAGCTCGTAAGGTTGGGCTGCAAGCAGTCCGTTACAGCGCATTTCTGTGGAATAAAATTTATGATTTATGGGCCGGCAATATCAGAAGAATATTTGCTGTAATTGGAAAGAACCTGAAAAGAGTCTTTATGCTGCTATTTAAATTTGATTACAGCACACGTGGTGATAAGCGGTTCCAGACTGTAAACATTTCGAATATTGACTTTGATCTTTACATTATATTGGTTGTTGTCGGCGCTATACTTGCCACCAGTTTGTTGTTTATTCTGTAAGGAACGGATATTAACCATTGCGGAGGCGATAATTTTGAACCTGGGTTTTCCTCAGCCGATCATTGCCATCATAGTACCCATTATCGGGGCAATTATTATCCGTATCCTCGATGAAGAAAAAGCAAATGCCCGTCACCTGGTTGCATTGATTTCGGTCGGCATGGTTTTTATTGCTGTTGCATCTATGCTGCCTGCCGTTTTATCGGGACAGCTAATTGAATACAGGATGATCGATTTTCTTGACGGATTGGGCATCCTGTTCAGGATAGACCTTTTGGGCATGGTTTTTGCAGTAGTATCCTCCACCCTCTGGGTTTTCGCCACTGTTTACTCTATTGGTTATATGGCTCATGAACATGAACAACGAAATTACTTTGTATTTTTTATTCTTTCCTGCAGTGCCGCCATGGGTGTGGCTTTTGCCGGCAATCTATTTACCCTCTATATCTTTTATGAATACCTGGCCATATGTACATACCCCCTGGTTGTCCATGCCGGAACAAAGGAATCGGTAAGCGCCGGTATCAAATATATCAGTTACAGCCTTGGCGGTGGAGCGCTGGTCTTTCTATCTATATTTATGATTCACGATCTGGTGGGGACCCTGGATTTCATGCCCGGGGGAATTTTAGGCGGTGTAGCTGATGAAAAAACTACACTGCTCAAAATTATTTTTGTATTACTTATTGCCGGTTTTGGCACGAAGGCTGCATTAATGCCTCTGCATTCATGGTTGCCGGGAGCAATGGTGGCACCTACACCGGTAAGCGCCCTGCTTCATGCTGTAGCTATCGTGAAAGCCGGGGTATTTGGGATTGCACGGGTTTTTCTCTCCCTTTATGGCCGTGACCTGTTGATTGAACTGAATGTAACTCACCTGCTGGCTATCGTAGTATGCTTTACTATTATTGTCGGTTCTTTTATGGCGATAAAACAAACTGTATTAAAATTGAGATTAGCTTATTCAACAATCGGGCAG
The DNA here is from genome assembly GCA_033549065.1 of Bacillota bacterium. Classification (NCBI taxonomy): domain Bacteria; kingdom Bacillati; phylum Bacillota; species Bacillota bacterium. The sequence continues at coordinate 113,956 of JAWSUE010000009.1, read as the reverse complement.
TTGGGTTATATTACCCTGGGTGTTTTAATTCTTCATCCTGTAAGTATTATTGGTGGATTGATCCACATCATCAACCACGCAGTCCTAAAAATCACTCTCTTCTTCTGCGCCGGGATGATTATTACCGTAACCGGAAAGAAAAATTTAAATGAATTAAACGGGGTTGGAAGACAGATGCCCCTGACCATGCTTGCCTTTGCTGTCGGTGCTCTCGGGCTAATGGGTGTGATGCCTATCTGCGGTTATATCAGCAAGTATTATATATTAACGGGTAGCCTTGAGGCAGGAGTTCCGGTTTATGCCTATGTAATTCTGGGCAGTACATTGTTGAATGCAATATATTATCTGCCAATTATCGTTAATGCTTTCTTTAAGGAAGGAAATTTTGAAAAACAGCCGGGTTATGAAGCGCCTCTGACCATGTTGGTACCCACATTGACGCTTGCCGTTTTTGCCATTATTTTCGGCTTATTTGCGAATTATACAACAATACCTTTTATTGAAGCAGTAATCGAAGCTATTTTATAGTTTCAAGAAGGAGGGAAAGTAGTTGTCGCAAACTGAGTTGGTAAGTTCAATTGTCCCGATCCTGATAGTCTTATCTCCGATCCTTGGCAGTCTGGGAGCAATGCTGGCTGATCGCTACCGGCCGGACTGGCGAAATTTATCTATTATCGGTGGGACTCTGGTTCCTTTCCTGCTCTTAGCATATATTTACCCCTCAATTGCGGCCGGTAACTATTATTACCTGCATCTTAATATACTTCCCCCGCAGGGTATGGAATTCCGGGTTGATCTGCTGTCTGTCTACATCGGTCTGATTTTCGGTCTGTTCAGCATAATTCTTACTGTCTATACTCTTGGTTATTATCGCAATAAGGAAGAAGGAAAGAAATTTTTCTACTTTTTCCTGCTGGCAATTGGTGGCTGTTTCGGAGTGGCCTTGAGCGGCAATATGTTCACTTTCTTTATCTTTTTTGAATTTATGTCACTCATGTTTTTCCCCATGGTTTCTTACAAGTCAACTCCCGAAGCCCAGGCGGCAGGCCTGAAATTTTTCTTTATGACCATCATTGCCGGTGTAGCTTTATTCTGGGCGGTTGTCATTGTATATAATTCAACTGGGACCCTGGCTTTCGGTTCCGGGGGGCTGGTTTCTTCAGCGACTCCCTTGTTACTTGTCGCATTTATCGGATTCATGATCAGCTTCGGGATAAAAGCGGCAATGGTTCCCTTCCATTTCTGGATACCGGATGCTTATGCCAATGCCCCGACTCCGGCGGCGGCTATTTCTTCTGCCATGATGCTGAAAACCGGGGTGTTGGGTTTAATACGGGTATTCCATGATATTTACGGGATTTCATTTATTCAGGATGTCGGTTGGAATAAAATCATCCTGGTTCTTGCCCTGGTCAGTATGCTTTACGGTTCCATCTGCGCTTTTGCCCAGGATGATTTTAACCGTCGGTTAGCCTATTCCGGTGTTGCCCAGGTCGGCTATATATTATTGGGGTTGTCCCTGTTGACCGAGTTTGCCTTCGTCGGGGCGCTTTATCACATTATGGCTCATGCATTTATGAAAGGATGTATGTTTTTGTGTGCCGGGGTTATCTATGTGAATACGGGTAAAACGAAGATCAGCGAGCTCAGGGGTGTGGGCCTGCAGATGCCGGTTACCATGTTTGCCTTTACCATCGCGTCAGTTAGTGCTGTTGGTATCCCGCCCTTTAACGTATTTGTCAGCAAATGGCATATAGGTTATGGGGCACTGCAGGCAGGCCTACCATTCGTAATTATATTGCTGCTGATCAGCAGTTTTTTAAATGCAGCGTATTACTTTCCAATTTCGATTAATGCTTTTCTGGGCTGCCGGGAGCTAAAGAATATTGAAAGGCAGAGACTCCGTCTGCAGCCACTGCGTATTATACCGGTTATAGTTTTAGCTTTGGGAGCGGCTGTTTTTACCCTGGCTCCATACAACTGGCCGCTGGAACTGGCCAGGTCAATTGCCCAAATCTATTTTTAAGTTTAAGATAGAAAACATTGGATTTGTTTATGTTTCAGGCAGTTTATGATTTACGGGGGTGAGTTAAATTGGAATATGAAGTTGTCCATACATTTTTACCGGCAATCATCATCTTTGTTCCAATTATAGCGGGGATAGCCTTGTTTTTATTTCCAAACAAGCTTTATCCCTATAAAGAATATATTTGTATTGGTGTTACCGGCTTATTTTTTGTTCTCGTTCTCAGTATGTATCCGGCAATAAAAAATGGTAACATATTGCTCGGCATATTCCAGTACTTCTCATTTCCACTTTCAATCTCATTTAAAGTCGATCCGGTGACAATATTTCTGGGGATCTTTTTCTCCTTCGTCTGGTTTATGGCTGCCTGCTTTTCTCCCGGCTACATGTCACATGAGCATAAAAAAGAACGCTACTATGCATTTTTCCTGATGGCAGAAGGTGGGTGCATGGGTACAATCTTTGCCGGAGACTTATTAGGTTTGTTTTTATTCTTTGAATTCATGGCTTTAACAACATATGTTTTGATCGCCCATGAAGAAACACCGGTTACCATGTTTGCCGGCGCCAAATATTTGTATATGACGGTTGGCGGCGGGCTTTCAGTCTTTTTCGGTCTTTTAATAACTTTTTATTTAACCGGCACGGTAACTTTTACGAGACCGGGTTTAATTACTGAAGCTTCACCTCTTGCCACTGCTGCATTTGTCGGGTTTATGATTGGTTTCGGCTTAAAAGCAGGTATGTTTCCTGTTCATGTCTGGTTGCCGGATGCTCATCCGGCAGCGCCTTCCCCGGTTAGTGCAGCTCTCTCCGGAATCATGCTTAAAACCGGTATTTACGGAATGATCCGGGTAGTATTTAACATCTATAATCCTGAATTCATTGCCAGTGTTAACTGGGATACGGTTATGCTTGTCTTTGCAGGGATCACGATCCTGTTGGGTTCTGCTATGGCCTTGCTACAGGATGATTTAAAAAGGCGGCTGGCCTATTCGAGTATTGCCCAGATCGGTTACATAGCCATGGGTATTTTCCTGTTAAATGAATCAGGAATGGCCGGAGGTCTATATCACCTATTCACCCATGCTTTCATGAAAGGCCTGCTCTTCCTGTGTGCCGGAGCAATTATTGTCCAGACCGGAATAAGGAATATCAGCCAGATGAAAGGAATCGGTTTGAAGATGCCGCTGACCATGACCTTCTTTACCATTGCTTCCGTAACCATGGTCGGGATTCCGCCATTTAATGGTTTTATCAGTAAATGGCAGCTTTCAATAGCATCACTTGAAGCCGGACAGCCAATATTTGTAGCGATATTAATTATCAGCAGCCTGCTTAACGCGGCATATTACTTTCCGATCGTCATAACCGCTTTCTTCCCGGGTGAAAAGAGCGGTCATCATGGCGACAGTCATGGAGAGGAAGATGATTCCGGGCACCTTAAATCTGATAGCGGTTCTCTTATTAAAAACGGGATACGCTGGCAGGAAGCTCCCTGGCATATGCTTGTACCGATGGGATTACTGGCTGTTGGCTGTGTAGCTTTTGCCCTGATGCCTTTCAACTGGCCATGGGATCTGGCGCTTGCTGCTGCGAAATCTTTGTTTAGCATGTAATAGGTCTTCTATCAAATAATATATTCTTCACAGCTGGTTAGACGATCCGCCTGATCCCAAAGGAGTATAAATCAGATGAGCGGAGTTGTAAATGAAAACACAATAACCAGCAGTCTCCCACTGGCAATTGTATTAATTCCGATTCTTGGAGCGGCAGCAACAACGTACGTGAGTCGCTACTCCGAGAAATATCGGGATTATCTCATGCTGGCGATAACTGCGCTGGTTTTTCTTCTTTCTGCGGCACTTTTTTATTACAGCTGGCAGGAAGTGGTTACATTCAGGGTTCCGATTGGCCTGGGTGATTTTTCTCTGCAGTTCAGGGTTGATCGGTTAGGGTCTGTATTCAATTTATTATCTGCCCTTATCTGGTTTTTGGCATCTGTATTTTCGATTTCTTACATGACTCACGAGGGTAGAAGAACCCGTTATTATGCATTTTATCTGCTAACCCTGGGTGGCTGCCTGGGAGTTTTTCTAACAGCGGATCTCTTCAGCCTTTTTTTATTCTTCGAATTAATGTCCATCGCTTCTTACCTGCTGGTTATACATAACCAGAGTGAAGAAGCTCTCAAAGCCGGACGCCTATACTTGTTTCTCGGGGTTGCAGGTGGCCTCTCTATCCTGACTGCGGCCATAATGATCTACTGGTTTACCGGCACAATGATGCTTAATCCCATGCTCGATTCACTGATTGTTTTACCTGCAAGAACTTTGATTGCCGTATTGTTAATCATTGGATTCGGCATAAAGGCCGGGATGGTCCCCCTGCACATCTGGCTGCCAAAAGCTCACCCGGTAGCGCCTTCTCCGGCGAGCGCCCTGCTCTCAGGGATCATGATCAAAACCGGAGCGTACGGGATAATCAGGGTAGTAACAGTCCTTTATACACCCGTTGATGGACATGGTTCCAGCCTGTGGTATTATACTGAAAGCTTTGGGTTTATTCTAATCTGGTTCGGCATCTTGACCATGTTTTCTGCGGCCTTCATGGCGCTTTTTCAGAGCAATGCGAAGCGAATTCTCGCCTACAGCAGCGTTAGCCAGATGGGTTATATCCTGATGGGTATCGGGGCATGTGCTTATTTGGCCTACGAAGGACCGATGGCTTTTGGAGGATTTACTCTCCATATTGTTAATCATGCCTTCTTCAAGGCCGGTATGTTTATGATGGTCGGGGCAGTCTATTTCCGGACAGGAGAAATTGAAATTAACCGTCTTGGGGGATTGTGGAAGGATTTCCCGGTAACCTCTGTTGTATTCTTGCTGGCAGCGATGGGTATTGCCGGTATACCAGGGTTAAATGGCTATACAAGTAAAGTCCTTCTGCATCATGCAATAGTGGAAGCCTTTGAACATCACCATAATTATTCTCTCTACTGGGCAGAAAAAATATTTATGCTTACCGGAGCAATGACGACCTGCTATATCGCCCGACTCTTCAGTTCTATTTTTCTGGGCCGGAAACCTGAAAATCTTGTTGCCCGGGGTAAGGAACCCTGGAATGAAAGAGCTGTTTTTATTATAATCGGTGCAGTGATTCTTTTTATTGGTTTAAATCCCTTTTATGTTCTGAAAAAACTGGTTGGACCTCTAGTAGGGGCTTTTCCATTCGATGAATATTCATTCAACTACCTGCTTAAAGTTAATTTCTGGGATATCCATGATCTGCAGGGTATGGCTGTTGTAATCGCTATGGCTGCCGTAATATTTATCTTGGGTAACAAGTTTAAACTTTTTACATTTCGCTTTCCGGACTGGCTAAGTATCGAGCAGTCGATATACAGACCTATAGTTAGTGGATTGATGTTAATTTATACCGGGTGTGGCCGTATACTGGAAACCGGAGTTGACAGTTTTTATGTTAACAGTCCAAGGTTGTTGACATATTACTGTATTGGTGGAAGATTACTGGAAGATGCGGCAGAAGGTTTAATTGTAGGAAGTCTCGGCCCGCTTAAAAAGTGGAGCTATGCAATAGGATCCCTGGAGAAGAATGGACCATTTTTCAGGTCACTCTTATCTCAGGTAACAATGGTATTATTGTTTATTTATGATACATGGCTTCATCTGATAAGGGCCTTTTTCCATAAATCGAAAGAGATAGTTCTATCGATCTTTTTCTTTACATTCAAAATGGATTACAAACCAAAGGGTAAATTATTTATGCTTGTCAACACTGCAAATTTTGAGTACTACCTGGTTATCTTTTTTATGGTATTAATTATTATTATGTCGTTGCAGCTATTCAGGTAGCAGTGTAATATTAGGAAGGAAAGGCTATTTAAAATAAAGGATACTTTTGTCGGCTACAGTCGGCTTCAGAAAAGAAAAGAGGTAGATTCAAATGATCGAAAAAGTATTGGCAAAATTTGCCAAGGAAGCAACTTATGACACTCTGCCCAAGGAAGTCCTGCACCAGGCCAGAATATGCCTGCTGGACCTGGTAGGTGTAGCCTGTGCAGGCGCTACAGCACTTCCCGGGCATGTAGTGACAGAAATAATAGAAGAGGCCGGGGGATCTCCGCAGGCTGTTTTAATTGGCAGAAAAGAGAAAGTGCCGGCCTTGAACGCCGCCCTGGGTAACGGTTTATATGCACACGGTCTGGAACTGGATGATCTGCATCGGACATCAATCTTACGACCCGGGTCTCCGATCATACCGGCTGCCCTTGCTGCGGCTGAAAAATATGGGGCATCGGGAAAGGATCTGCTAACAGCGATTGTTGTTGGCTATGAAGTAGGTATCCGCATTGCTGAAGCGATGACACCGACTCACTATAACTTCTGGCATACCACCGGAACATGCGGCACATTTGCCGCGGCTATAGCGGCCGGCAAGGTAATGGGTTTGGACGAGGAACAGCTAATCAATGCACTGGGGCATGCCGGTACCCAGGCGGCCGGTTTGATGGAGCTGCATTACAGCCCGGAAGGGATGATGAGCAAACCCTTGCATGCCAGTAAGGCTGCCCAGAATGGCCTCTTTTCGGCCATGCTAGCAGCCGGAGGATATACATCAACCAAGACAATCCTATCCGGAGAAAAAGGTTTCCTTCGTGTTTTTGCTCCAACAGCCAAAATCGAGAAGATCATTGAAGGATTGAATGAAGAATTTAAAATTATGGATATCAGTTTCCGTTTATATGCCTCGACCCGCCATACCCATGCCGGAATTGACCTTGGTCTGAGGCTGCGTGAAAAAGGCATAAAACCGGAAGATATTGAAATTTTAAGAATCCAAACTTATTCTGTGGCCAGGGACCTCGTTGGTGAACCATTCCCGGAAACTATTTATGAGGCAAAATTCAGCCTCCCGTTCTGCGTTTCCACTGCATTGGTTTATGGCCATGTCGGTATAGAAGATTTCACAGACGAGCGGATAAATGATCCTGTTCTTGAAGAACTGATGAGCCACTGCACAGTTGAAATCGATCCCCTGCTTGATGCTCATTATCCTGATAAGTGGGCGGCCAAGTTGAATGTCATACTGTGTAACGGAACAGTGATACATGAACAGACCGACTTTCCGAAGGGTGATCCGGAAAACAAGCTTTCCCTTGATGATCTGCATACAAAATTTCGCAGACTCTGCTCCCTTCTGCTGCCTCCCAGTAAAATTGAAGCCTGGCTGGAGCAGATAATGAAAGTTGACACATTTGATAATATCGCTGACATGTGGCATATCTAAATCATAAATAATGTCAGGGGGACGGGGTTGTTGACAACAATAATTAAAAAAAGTTGTCAACAACCCCGTCCCCCTGACAATAAAGAAATAAACCGGGAATATATTCCCGGTTTATTTATGGTGCGCCTGAATGGATTTGAACCAGTGGCCTCCTGCGTGTCAAGCAGGCGCTCTCCCCCTGAGCTACAGGCGCAGGTAAATGATGCTAAGTGCAAAATTATTTTAGCATCTCCTCTGCACCGGTGTCAAGAAAACAGGGCATCCAAACCTGTAAATATATTGATTTATATGCTATTATTGATTTGAAGTTCTGACGAGGAGTGTCTCTATTGCCTGCCAATCTTACTCCCCAGTATTATGCTGCTGAAGATAAGTTTCGTAGAGCCACATCTTCTGAGGCAAAGGTTGAAGCTCTACAGGAGATGCTCGCTGTAATTCCCAAGCATAAAGGCACCGAGAGGCTGCAGGGTGATATAAAAAAGAAAATCGCCCGTCTGAAAGAAGAAGGCAAAAAGAAGAAGCAGACAAAGAGCGGTTTTAATCCATTCGGTGTTGAGAAACAGGGAGCCGGGCAGGTTGTACTTGCCGGATACCCGAATAGCGGTAAATCATCTATTGTGGGACTCCTTTCCCGGGCAAAAGTAAAGATTGCCGAATACCCCTTTTCAACCTCCCTGCCGGTTACAGGAATGATGCCTTACAAAGATACATTTATTCAACTAGTTGATACACCACCGCTTTCTGTAGACAATATTCCTTCAGGTTTGATCGGGACCTTCAAAGAAGCAGATGCCCTGATGATTGTTATTGATCTTTCCACTGCAGAATGCCTGGAACAAATGGAAGGGCTGATGCAGATATTGCAGGACAGAGAAGTGATCGACCTTTCAGAAGAAGGAGTAATTATCGCACCGGTGCCTTTTATAGTAGTGGCCAATAAGTTTGATCATCCCGATGCAGCTGAAAACCTGGAAGTGCTGCAGGAACTAATGCCCGGAATCGATTATTTTAGAATCTCGAATAACGGATTGGGCCTGGAAGATTTAAAGGAAAAGCTTTATGAAATATTAAATATCATTCGTGTTTACGGAAAACCTGTTGGCAAGCCGGCAGATATGGACAGACCATTCATTTTAAGAAAAGGCAGCAACGTTATTGATTTTGCCGAACAGGTTCATAAGGATTTTCCGAAAAAACTTAAGAGCGCTTTGGTATGGGGTTCATCCAAATTTGACGGTCAGGCAGTTGCCCGTGATTATATTCTGGAAGACGGTGATGTCGTCGAACTTCAGCTATAGCCGGGATCTTTATATTTGATGGACAGTCCTTTAAAGTGCAGGATAATTAAGGGTATGATGCGAATTAGCATTCTCATATCAGTATTTAGCAAAAAAATAAATTAATTTATAAAGGGAGTGACGAATATGGGTTGGGCTATACTGGCAATAATTGTTCTACTTGTACTGTTTTTCGTTGGAACTTATAACAGGCTGGTTACCCTGCGCCAGAGAATTAAAAATGCCTGGGCGCAAATTGAGGTTCAGCTGAAGAGGCGCTATGACCTGATACCAAACCTGGTTAATACCGTAAAGGGATATGCCACTCATGAAAGAGAGACATTTGAGAAAGTCACCGAAGCCCGAAATATGGCTATACAGGCAAAAAATGTTAATGAACAGGCCGGTGCAGAGAATATGCTGTCAGGAGCTTTGAAAACACTCTTTGCCGTGGCAGAAAATTATCCCGAATTAAAGGCAGATGCCAACTTCCGCCAGTTGCAGGAAGAGTTGGCCAATACAGAAGGTAAGATTGCCTTTTCCAGGCAGTTTTACAATGATACTGTAATGAGCTATAACACAACAATCCAGAAATTCCCGACAGTGTTGATTGCCGGTATGTTTGGGTTCCATAAAGAAGAGTACTTCAACCTGGATGAAGAAGCCGCAGCCCGTGAAGCTGTAAAAGTTGAATTCTAGAGGCGTTAACAGATGAAAAAGGATCAATCTAGTTCATTAGTTATGATTTATCGTCTGATTGCCATTGTATTGATCATCGCAGCGGTTATTATACTTGTTCCGGCTTCAGCAGGTGCACAGGATGGCCGCTCTTTTTATTTCCCATCGGTAATTATCGAAGCTGAAATAAACCCTGACGGAACGATGCGGGTTGTCGAAGAGAGAACCTTCCGGTTCAGTGGTACTTACCGCGGCGCCTGGTCATATATATACCTGAAGCACAATGCGATAATCAGGGACGTTCTGGTCAGTGAGAATGGTGAACCATACCAGGAAATGCCGGTAGGAACAATTGATATTCCGGGAATTTTCTATGTGGAATATAAGCCGGACCAAGTATATATAGACTGGAGTTATTCAGCTTCAAACGAGGACCGTACTTTCACGATCAGTTATATGGTCGATAATGCAGTTCAGATCCACCAGGATGTTGCCGAACTGTACTGGCAGTTTATCGGCAGTGAATGGGGAGAGCGCACCGATTATGCTCGTGTAACCCTAAATCTGCCCGATGGTGCGGATCAAGATGATATAAGAGCCTGGGGACACGGTCCCCTGCAGGGAAATGTAACTATAGTCAGCCCGACTACCATTATATGGGATGTGGCCAGTTTACCGGCTAACACTTTTTTGGAGGCCAGGGTTGCTTTTCCCATCGATCTTGTTGCAAATTCGTCAAACTTCACAGGTAGAAACGGTCTGCCCGGAATGTTGGCCGATGAGGAGAGATGGGCTCGTGAAGCCAACCTTAAAAGAACAGTTTCACGGCTTGATTTTTTAGCCGGCCCCTTGATATTCATCGGGCTTCTCATTTCCTATATCATAACTGCAGTAAAATCGAAAAGGGATCCGGAAATGTACAGGGGAGATTACTACCGCGAACTCCCTGATGAATACAGCCCCGCTGAAGCGGGATACCTGGTACGTATGGGTCGAACGGCTCCTGAAGATTTTACGGCAACCGTTATGGATCTGGCCCGCAGAGGTCACCTCAAACTGGAAGAATATCAGGGAGAAAGTGGACTGATTCTTAAACGCAAGTTTACAGATTACAGGATTATACCTACCGAAGGAAAAGATAAGCTCAGCGGCCACGAACAGCATTTGCACAGCTTCATTTTCGGACAGGTCAGTAGTTACAATAACGCCGGGACTACTTTAAAAGAGATTGAAAGCTACGGCCGAAAGCAGCGTGTGAGTACGGCTGCGTTCTATAAGAAGTGGATAGAAATAATCAAGAAGGAAGCCGAAGAGCATAAATTTTTCAGAGGTGTATCATGGAAAGGTATACTTGCCGGTGTCATTTTCACTCTGATTGGAATCCCCATGCTTTTTTTGGGTATGTATGTGACCGGTGGGATTGCTGTTTTTACCGGGCCGTTTATTGCTGTTGCTTTCGGTCTGACTAAACGGCTTACGCCGTATGGTGCCGATCAGAATGCAAAGTGGAAAGCTTTCAAGAGATTTTTACTGCACTTCTCTCAGCTTGACCGTTCAACCATACCATCTCTTATTATTTGGGAGCATTATCTTGTTTACGCCATCGTTTTGGGTGTAGCCAAGCAGGTCATGGAACAGCTCCATCTTGTTTATCCGGAGTTGAAAACTGACACACCTATGATCTGGCCCGCTTACGGGATGCTGGCCTCAAATCCTACCCGTTTCAACAGCCTGACAACATCAATGGAACAGTCTTTTAAGACTGCTTTTCAGTCTTCCACTTCGTCAGGTTCCGGTGGTGGCGGAGGTTTTTCCGGAGGCGGCGGCGGAGGCGGCGGTGGTGGCGGGGGCGGCGCCCGCTGAACCAATAATGTGGAATAATAAAGAATTATATTGAAGCGCAAAGCATCTGCTTTACGCTTCTTTGTTTTTTAATTAATATTCTAAACGGGCCTGACCTAAACAATGGATAAACGTAAATGCTTGTTATTTTGGAGAGTAACTGTTACTATATGTATATATAGACATATAAGAAATAAGAAGCTTATTTTTAATATTTATTGATGCCCGGGGGGATAAATATGCCGAAGAATCAATATGAAATTCAGACTGAATTTTTTAAAGCGCTTGCCCACCCTACAAGACTGCAAATACTTGAACTGCTGCGGCCAGGAGAGAAATGCGTATGCGAAATATTTCCTGCGTTAAGCCTCGAACAATCTGTGGTTTCGCGTCATCTATCAATTTTAAAACGAGAAGGTTTGGTCCATTCGCGTAAAGAAGGTCTAAAAGTTATTTACGCGCTTTCTGATACACGGATATATGAAGTAATTGATCTTCTATCCGAAGTGATCAGGCAGATTTGGCATGAAAAAGCGGAACTTGTTCGATAAGAAAAAGATTTTTGGGGGTAAGTTCAGATGCCGGTATATTTTGATAATGCTGCTACATCTTATCCGAAACCGGAATCTGTATATCAGGCTATAGCTGATTATATGCGTGATATCGGGTCCAGTCCGGGAAGAGGCACATACAGCATGGCCAGAAGGGCGGAAGAGGTTCTTTTCAGCACCAGAACTGCTCTTGGCAGGCTCTTTAGTATTAGCGATGTTACCCGTATTATCTTTACCTCCAATGTAACAGAATCGATTAATCTTGTGCTTAAAGGATTCCTGAAACCTTGCGACCATGTCATAACCACCCATATGGAACATAATGCACTCTGGCGGCCGCTGAAAGTTCTGGAGCATGAAAGAGGCGTTGAAATATCAGTTCTGGATTGTCCTGATGGCCGTGCATTTGATCCCGGATTGGTTGAGAATTTAATTCGAGACAACACCCGGTTGATTGCTGTCAACCACGCATCCAATGTGACCGGAACCCTGATGCCGGTTAAAGAAGTAGGCAGAATTTGTGCGAACCATAATATTCCGCTATTGGTGGATGCTGCTCAGACAGCCGGTTCATTTCCGATTGATGTTGAGGAACTTAAAATAAGCCTGCTCGCTTTTACCGGTCATAAATGTTTACTTGGCCCGACCGGAACAGGCGGTCTTTATATTGCACCTGGGATTGATCTCAAACCTCTCAAAGAGGGAGGGACCGGTGGTGATTCTTTGCTCGAGCATCAACCTGATCATTTGCCCGACCGTTTTGAAGCGGGAACATTGAATGCAGCCGGTATAGCCGGTTTGGGAGCCGGCGTAAAATATATCCTTGATCACGATCTAGAAAAGATCAGATCCCATGATCTTGAATTAACCAGGTATGCCCTGAAGCAGTTGAATGATTTACCGGGTTTAATTATTTACGGACCGGATGCAGCAGATGATCGAACAGCTGTTATTTCTTTTAATTTCAGTGATATTGCGCCGGAAGAGGTGACCTATGTCCTGGATGAAGTGTATGACATAATGGCCCGCTCCGGCCTGCATTGTGCCCCGCAGGCCCACCGCTCGATCGGGACTGTTGATGGAGGAACTGTCAGGATCAGTTTCGGTATATTTAATAGTTTTGAAGAAATTGATCATCTGATAGTAGCTCTGAAAGAAATATCATTAGCTTGAGTAATGAGGAGGGAGTTAAAGGTGGATAAAAAGGTGTTTGTTGTGCTTGATGATCAAGATCAGGTTATGCTGCAGAGCATCTGTATGGATAAAGATCCCGAAGAAGCCCTCTACTTTGTATTGAAAAGAATAGCTCCCAAATTACATAAGCAGGTTCCCTGTATAGCCAGGGAAATCATGAAAACATGGAAGTTATAAATATGTTTCTGAATCATATTGATATATATCATATTTCACCCTGTTTTGCCGAAGCCGGAAAGATTCGGGTTAAAGCAAGGTTGTCTGATGACATAACCGAGGTAATGCCGTACCTGCACAGGGTGGTAAAAAACGCCAATTACAATGCTTATGCCCCAAATTTAACTATGTTCCTTGAGTTTCGGATGATCACTCTTGAGCCAAATAATCTTATACTGATTAAAGCTTTTAACGATACTGATGCCCGGCAGGTGTTGGCCTGGCTTAAGGATCTGATTAACAATACAGCTGAGCGAAGGGATGAAATTGAGCCGCTTTATGAAACCAGGCAGAGGCCACATCCGCTGCAGCTTTTCACATGGTTACCGCGTACAAACTGTAAAGAGTGTGGTGAAAAATCATGCCTTGCCTTTGCAGCTCTACTATTTGTTGGTCAGCAGAGTCTTGAGCGATGCAGACCATTGTTTACTGATGATAATCAGGAACAGCGCGAAGTTTTGCTGAAGCTTGTGGAAGCTTTAGGGCACGATATTTCTCATATGCGAACATAAATAGGGAGATGAGATTATTGAATTGTTTACACTGCGGCCTGCTTAAAATGGAAGACAGAGAAGGTTTTTGCTTTCGGTTTAAAAAGAATATCAACTTAAATAAACCTGAAACTGACTGCATGTATTTTATCAAGAAAATGTATGAGGATGGAGATGCATTAAGTCCACAGCAGCATTTAATATTGCAGGATCAGGATTTCAGAAGTAAGAAAATGCAGGGTCCAATGAGATAAGTAATAATGGTTAAATAATGAAGGGAGCGATTGATAATGATTATTAAAATATTGGGGACAGGATGCAGTAAATGTCAGGCTCTGGAAAGAGAAACAATAAATGCTCTGGCAGAATTAAATGTTGCAGCTGATGTGCAGAAGGTAACAAAAATGAATGAGATCATGGAGTATGATGTGATGATGACTCCTGCACTGGTCATCAACGACAAAGTTAAATCAGCAGGGAAAGTTCTGAAGCTGGATGAGATGAAAGAATTCATTATGCAGGAACTCTAATAACACTATTTGATAATGAATTTGCAGCTGTAATTTTTGCGGAGATGAAATAGTAATGAAAGAGTACCAAAAACTTTTGTTGGTTATTGCCGTTTTCCTTGCGGCATATTTCATACCATTTGAAAGTCCCCTTGTCGGCGGCGCGATCATTGAAGCATTTCACCTGCTGCAGGAATATGCTCGTGAGCATGTATTATTCTGCCTGATTCCTGCCTTCTTCATTGCCGGGGCGATAGCAAATTTTATTTCCCAGGGTGCGGTGATCAAGTATTTTGGCAGTGAAGCCAGCCGGATTGTTGCTTACTCGGTTGCCTCTGTTTCCGGTGTTATTCTTGCTGTTTGCTCCTGTACCGTGCTTCCCCTTTTCAGCGGGATTTATCGTCGGGGCGCCGGTCTCGGTCCAGCAGTGGCCTTCCTCTATTCCGGACCGGCTATCAATGTCCTGGCCATTGTTTTGACAGCCCGGGTTCTCGGATGGGAGCTTGGTTTAGCCAGGGCGATCGGAGCTGTAGTTTTTGCGGTAATTATCGGGTTGATTATGGCTATTCTTTATAGAAAAGAAGATAAGGAAAGGTTGGCATCAAGTATGGCCGGCATGGATGAGGATATGAGTGAAACACGCAGACCGTTCCAGAATATCCTGTTTTTCTTAACTTTGGTTTTGATTCTCATCTTTGCCACCTGGGGACAGCCATCGGAACCAGTAGGTCTGTATAATGCTATATTCACCATAAAATGGCCGGCTGTTATAGTTCTATTGATTGCTCTCGGTTTTATACTAGTTAAATGGTTTAAGCAGGAAGAACGAAAAGACTGGGTTAACACAACCTGGGATTTTGCCAAACAGATTTTGCCGCTGCTTTTTGCCGGTGTTTTGGTTGCCGGCCTGTTGATGGGGCGTCCGGGGACCGATGCAGGTTTGATTCCCGTCCTCTATATTGAAGTACTGGTCGGCGGTAACAGCCTGAGAGCAAATTTGGTTGCTTCCGTGGTAGGTGCTTTTATGTATTTTGCCACCCTGACAGAAATCCCTATTCTACAGGGCTTGCTCGGCGCAGGGATGGGCAAGGGCCCGGCGCTTGCTTTGCTGTTGGCTGGACCGGCTTTGAGTTTGCCTAACATGTTGGTTATCCGTTCTGTTCTGGGAACGCAAAAAACTGTTGCCTTCGTAACCCTGGTAGTAATCATGGCAACGATATCGGGCATGATCTTCGGCAGCATTTAATTCAAGTTTGGAGATGAAAAGATTGTTTGAAGTCATCCTTTACATCCTGGCCGTAACATTTTTGATCTACTCGTTTGTCCGGGACAGGAAAAAGACAAAAATAGCCCTGATGAAAGCCTGGAAAGCTTTTATAAATATATTCCCTGCCCTGGCCGGAGTACTGACATTGATCGGATTGGTGCTGACTGTGCTGTCACCAAACGTAATAACCGCTGTATTGGGTCAAAATACCGGTATCTGGGGTATGATGGTCACTTCTGTAATCGGAGCGATTACCCTGATACCGGCTTTTGTAGCCTTTCCAATGGCGGCCTCTCTGCTCTCAGGCGGTGCCGGAATCATGCAGATAGCAGTGTTTGTTTCAACCCTGATGATGGTAGGGACAGTTACTGCTCCTCTTGAAGTAAAATATTTTGGTTGGAAAGAGACATTGTTGCGAAACGGTTTTGCATATGTGTTTTCATTTGTAGCAGCAGTGATAATGGCTTACTGGACGTATGGGTGCCGCGGGAACAATTCATGCGCTTTATGGGTGAGGAGTCGGGAATTACCGGTGTGGTTTTAAGTGTTTTGCTGGGAGCAGCTGCAGCCGGACCGCTTTATGCAGCTTTTCCATTGGCTGCAATCATGATCCAAAAGGGTGTCAGGTTCAGCAATATATTAGTCTTTCTGGGAGCCTGGTCAACAATGAAAATCCCCATGTTTTTATTTGAAATCACTTCATCCGGCTGAATTATTTTCTTGAAATAGAGTAAAATATTTTATATAATAACTACGTATTTAAATATTTAGATGCGTAGTTATTAATTATTTTAGCATAATAGAGGGTTGAGATGCGATGAAAAAGCTTATTGATTATTTCAGGGCAATGGGTGAGGAGACCAGGGTAAAAATCATTTTGATGCTTTTTCGGGAGGAGATGTGTATCTGTGAGCTTATGGATCAGCTGAACCTTTCCCAGTCTGCAGTATCCCACCATGTAAAAATTCTTAAACAGGCCGGGCTGGTCAATGACAGGCGTGATGGCAAGTGGACTTTTTACTCGATCAACAAGGAAGGGTTTAATAAGCAATTTGAATCTCTAAAAGAGTTGATTATGAAGCCCGTTGAGCAATATGAATATGAAGTAAAGGAAGAGCCGAAAGTTGAATGTCCGAAGTAGCTAAAGGCAATTATTATATTAATTATTGAGGAGTGATTACCTGCATGACTGCACAAAAAGAGTATGAACTTGGATTTTTTCACAAATACCTGACGGTCTGGGTTGCTTTATGCATACTTACCGGAATTGGTCTTGGAGCGGCTTTCCCCGGGGTAGCGCAGTTCTTAAATTCTCTTTCCATCGCCCAGGTGAATATTCCGGTCGCAATATTTCTCTTTGCCATGATGTATCCGATCATGGTCCAGATTGATTTCAGTGAGGTTGTCAATGCGGTTAAAGCGCCCAAAGCTGTATTGCTCACCCTGATCATTAACTGGGGTATTAAACCATTTACGATGTTTTTTTTCGCCTGGCTCTTTATGAGGGTTATCTGGGCGCCCTTTATCGGTTATGAGATAGCCGGGGAATATATTGCCGGAATGATCTTGCTGGGTATTGCACCCTGCACGGCTATGGTGTTGGTCTGGAGTTACCTCGCCCGCGGTTTCATGGGTTTGACCCTTGTTCTGGTAGCGCTTAACTCACTAACCATGCTGGTTCTGTATGCTCCCCTCGGTAATTTCCTCCTTGGTGTGGCTGAAATGTCTGTGCCCTTTATGACAATATTCCTGAGTGTTATGCTCTACGTTGGTGTTTCCCTGGTAGCCGGCTACACTAGCCGGATCAGGTTGATTAAAACCCGTGGAATTGATTGGTACGAAAAAGTGTTCCTAAAAAACATGGGAACCATTTCAATTATTGCCTTACTGGCTACCCTGATTTTCTTATTCATGCTTCAGGGTGGTGTAATTTTGGATGATCCACTGGTAGTCGGTATGATCGCTATCCCGTTAATTATCCAAACTCTGGTTATCTTCCTGATCGGTTATATTATTGCTAAATTCATTGGATTAACCTACGAAGAAGCAGCACCGGCAGCAATGATTGGAGCCAGCAACCATTTTGAAGTGGCCATTGCAACTGCGGTGACAATTTTTGGTCTCACATCAGGTGCAGCACTATCAACCGTTGTCGGGGTATTGATTGAAGTACCGGTTATGCTCTGGCTGGTCCGGATCTGCCTGCGGAGCCGCAACTGGTTCCCTGCGATGAAAAAAATATCCTGATAATTAATGGGGGTGGTGTGATGCCTGACAGAGAAAGCAAAAAGAGTGTGCTCTTTCTTTGCACAGGAAATTCGGCACGGAGCCAGATGGCTGAAGGTTTTCTCAAGACATTGGGTAAAGGCAAATATGATGTATTCAGTGCCGGAATTGCCCCGGTGGGAGTTAACCCTCATGCAGTTAAAGTCATGGCTGAAGTGGGAATTGATATTAGCAGCCAGACTTCTGACCCAATCAGCCGGGAATTACTGGATAAAGCCGATATTTTAATTACTTTATGCGGCGACGCCCGTGAAAACTGCCCGGTTGTACCGGTAAAAGTGGAAAATAGGCACTGGTCTCTTGATGATCCGGCCCGAGCGACGGGAGCAGAGGATGTTGTCTTGAATGAATTCAGGAAAATACGGGATCAGATAAAAGAATATATAGCGGAGTTGATTACGGAATAAGTCTTAGCCTATATCATCCCTTCTTTTACGATGGAGATTATCAACGCTGAGACCTTAAGGCAAGTTCAAGCAGATCATCGGTAAAAACCTTGAAATAAGGACACTTTTCGCGGACCTTTTCAGGGTCTAAAGAGGTAAAAAGTTTATTGCCTTCGGTTACTTTTTTATAGGTTCGATTGAGGTTTCCCAGGTAAAGGTCATGGAGCAATTTGGACGGAGGCCGATTAAAATTTACTTTTTCTGGATTTGCTGAGGCTTCATCCAACGCTAAAGATATCTCAACGGGGAATAGTGAAGAGTCACTTAAGAGCCAGGCTTCAAGTTCATGAACGGCGAAATGTTGCCTGAATCGTGGTGACCCGACCTGTTCTTCCAGGTGCTGCTTCGCCCACAAGTATTTTTCATCAACCGTATGTAATTCTTCCGGATAAAAATTCGGCCCATGTAGATCGAGTAAACCGATTATAGCAATGATTTCATCGCTTTGCGGACTGTTAAGATGCATGATGGCTTTCTGGGCAACATCTTTGTACAGATTAGCATATCCTTTAAAGTTAACAGTTCTAACACTAACTTTTTCAGGCAGTTTAGTATTTAACCATTTTGTCAGGAAATCCGGAAGAATTTTATCTTCAGTAGAGCCTTCGACAAAGATAATAAAATACACTACATATCCTCCAGCTCTCCGGAGGTAAAGAGCGAACCAAGCGTATAAGTTCGCAGCCAATAATTAAGCTCTTCACCATCCAATACTTTGAAAATAGTTTCACCGTTTTGCCATCGGGCAACCGTGGTTACAGGTTTAGTGTCATGAAAAGCATCCAATAATTGAGATGAGTGGGTTGTAAAAATAACCTGGGTTTTATATGAAGCTTCTAAAGCATGCTCCGCAATCACCGGCAGCATTGAAGGGTGCAGGCCGGTTTCCGGTTCATCAATGGCTATGAGAGCAGGTGGTCGGGGGTTGTTCAAAATTGCCATCAGGAGTAAAAAGTAAAGGGTGCCGTCTGAAAGGTCGGCTGCACTCTGCTCCTGTTCGAGCGATTTCCATCTGATTCTTAGTTGAATACGCTGATCGGCGGCAGGTGGGAAAACCAACTCTTCATATTCGCTGCTGAAAGCAGCCTGCATGGCCGTATCGATATTATTTTTAAAGTCTCTGTTGCTTGTATAAAGGGTGTGAAGAACGGAGATTAAATTCTGCCCGTCGGCAGATACATTTGTTTCATAACGAGATATCGCAGGTTGCCGGATTGATGATTCCTGGTGAACCTGTAAATCGTGGTAGATGATCCATGAACTTAACCCTTTCTGAAAAGCATTAATCTGTTTACAGTCCGAGAATGGATTCGCCGCTGTTGCCAGCAGCAGTTCATCTGTCTGTACTGCATCATCCGGAGCGATCATCTCATTTCCCCTGGTGTTGTATACTGTGGCCTGCTGTTTATGTCGCTGAAATAATATTAAAGACTGGTCATCCCCTGAAGCGTCAGGCTGATCACATCTTTTTAACAGTTCGTTTTCTACCTGGTAATCACTGCCATAGCCTATTTGTCTGATAAGCGCTTCATAGGTCAGACAATCTTCCCAGTGAACAGTGCTAACAGCTGGAGAAGATGTTTCCAAACGAAAACTGAATGAATCCACTTTGCCGTCCCATAGTATAGGCTTGATTCCACCGGACTTCTGAATGTGCTTCGCGAGGCGTCCTTTTGATGCGGCGACCAGTAGTTCAAAAAAACGTAACAGGTTTGATTTACCTGTTCCGTTAGGGCCGATGATCATATTCAGATCACCAGGAACCCAGGTTATGTCCTTTAATGATCGGTAACCAGCTATATGTATTTTTTTTATTTTCACTGGCCACACCTCCGTTCAGTTGCTATGCAATTTAATAATGACGAATTTGCTTGATGTTTTAATTATAGCATAGCAGTGATGTTGGTACCCAAGTAAAGGAGATAATCATGCAGCAGTAGAATTTTTATAAAGCTTTGGAATAGATATCTTTAATATTCGGTGCACCATTTGCGCTCAGAATTAATGCGGAGGGTTGATTATGGCTCTTTTTACCTGGATTGGAATTGGTCTGTGCCTGTCTCAATCAGCAATGTTTTCAGGCTCAAACCTGGCTTTTTTTAGCATAAGCAAACTGCGTCTAGAACTGGAAGTTGGTAAGAATGACAAGCATGCACTTCGGGTTCTTGCTCTTAGAGAAGACTCCAACTTCTCACTGGTTACAATTCTTTGGGGTAATGTGGCTGTAAATGTTCTCCTTGCCCTGCTTTCAGGTTCTTTATTGGTAGGTGTTGCGGCTTTCCTTTTCTCAATCTGATATCCTCGGAAGGCTTCTACGGGGCATCGTGCAAAATGAAGCTGTTCCTTTTGAAGAAATCAAATATCCCCGGTTATAAATAATTGAAATTTCATAGTTTGAGGAAAAGTGTAGACAGCTACTTTCCCTCTCCATTTAGATGGGTAGAAATACCCAAGAAAGAGGCACCAAAATGCTAAGGCTACCGACAGTAGTGTACAGAATTGCTTAGATGGTAGCGAAATACCGCCTGGAGCCGGAGCTGGAATAATTTATCAAAAATGTCCGGATGTTAAAGATATCCGGGCATTTTTTTATGATATAATTCATGAAATAGCATACTCATCTAAGGATCGGCTGAAACTGCTATGGTTATTTAGTTTGGATTGATCAGATATATATGAAGTTTTGGAAAACCAGGCGAGGGGTGGATAAGGTGCAGGAAATAAAAGCTGCCGTGGTTGTAAACCCGGCTTCAGCAAATGGAAAGACCGGTCAAAAATGGCCGGAGATGGCAGCCGCTTTTGAAAATGAAGGGCTGTCATTTGTATATTCCCTGACTGAAGCACCTGGGCATGCCACTGAAATTACGGCCCGTTATCTGCATGAAGGATACAACCTGATAATTTCTGTTGGCGGTGATGGAACAGCGAATGAAGTGATCAATGGTTTTTTTACAGATGGAATTGACGATGCGATTAGAGAAACTAGAGCCTTTAGTTTTGTATCAACCGGGACAGGCCGGGATCTGAGCAGAACGGTAGGTATTCCCAAAGATGCCGGAGAAGCGATCAGGCATATAATTGATAGTCCGGTGAGACCGGTTGATGCCGGCAGGGTTCAATATATAAATAACCAGGGCTATGATGAGGAAAGATACTTTATAAATGTCGCCGGATTGGGCCTGGATGGTGATACCGTTGCCAGGGTTAACCGTACCAGTAAAGCTCTGGGTGGATTTATATCGTTCCTCTGGGGAACCGTGGTCAGCCTTTTTCTCTACAAGAACCAAAAAATGAAGATTGTTGTTGATGGTAAAGAGGTCTGTAATGAACCGATTACTATAGTGGTTGTGGGAAATGGTTGTTATTTTGGGGGCGGTATGTTCGTCGCTCCAGGGGCAGAAATGGATGACGGCCTTTTTGATATTATAATTTTACGTAATCTAAGCAAGATGAACTTATTGATTAATCTCCCCAGGGTATACCGCGGCAAACACCTGAGCCATCCCAGAATAATGAGTCTGCGCGGTAAGAATATCGAGATTACATCCAGCGGGAAAGCGCTGCTTAATCTCGACGGTGAGCAGCCGGGTAGGGCACCGGCTTCTGTTGAACTGATTCCCGGTGTAATAAACCTGAAAGGATAGTTTTTCAAGGTTATATGAAAAGGTTATTACGCCTTTTCCCTTGACAGGGCAAGGGGCAAGTTCTATCATACTTCTATACGACTTGATCATAAAAACTGGATAAACATTGCTGCTATAAGGAGGCAAATACTCTTGGATATAAAAATAAAAATGCAAAACGGAAAAGAAGCCCTTTATCCTGAAGGTACAACCTGCCTGGATCTTTATAAAGAGAAAACTGCTGAAAATAATGATTTGATTGCAGTGCTGGTGAACGGGAAAGAATGCGATCTGCATCAACCGCTAACAGGAAACAGCACTGTTGACTTTGTCAATTTTGATTCCCCCCAGGGAGCCAGTATTTACCGTCATAGTGCCAGCCATGTAATGGCTCACGCTGTAAAAAGACTCTACCCAACTGCCAAGATGGGTATTGGCCCGGCCATAGAAAATGGTTTCTATTATGATTTTGAATTTGAAGAACCGATTTCATCTGACGATCTTGAAAAGATCGAAAAAGAGATGAAAAAAATAATTAAAGAGAGGAAGCCGATCCGCCGGAAAGAGTTGAGCAGGGAAGAAGCACTGAAGCTATTCCGGGAAAAGGGAGAGCATTATAAGGTTGAGTTAATCAATGACCTACCTGATGATGTGGTAATCAGCTGTTATGAACAGGATGATTTTATCGATCTTTGTGCCGGCCCTCACTTGAGCCATACAGGAATGGTTAAAGCATTTAAGCTGACCGGTCTTGCCGGGGCCTACTGGCGCGGTGATGAAAAAAATACCATGCTCCAGAGAATATACGGAACAGCTTTCCCCAGTAAGGAACGCCTTGAGCATTACCTCAATATGCTTGAAGAGGCAAGGAAGCGAGACCACCGTAAACTGGGTAAAGAACTTGAACTCTTCAGCTTGCACGATGAAGGTCCCGGGTTCCCCTTCCTTCATAATAACGGCATGGTGATCTGGCAGGAGCTAACCGATTTCTGGCGTAGGGAACACCGCCTGGCAGATTACGAAGAGATCAAAACCCCGCTTATACTAGCCAGAAGTTTATGGGAACAATCGGGACACTGGGATCATTTTAGAGAAAACATGTACTTTACAAAAATCGACGATCTGGATTTTGCTGTTAAACCGATGAATTGTCCCGGCGCAATACTGATTTACCGTTCAAAGATGCATAGTTACAGGGATCTTCCACGCCGTATAGGCGAAATGGGTATTGTTCACCGCCATGAATTATCGGGAACACTACACGGTTTAATGCGGGTACGTTCATTTACCCAGGATGATGCGCATATTTTTATGCTTCCCGAACAGGTTGAATCAGAAGTAGCCGGCGTTATCGAGCTGATGGACCGTTTCTATAAGGTTTTTGGATTTGACTACCGGGTTGAGCTGAGCACCAGGCCTGAAAAAGCCATGGGGTCACTGGAAATGTGGGATAAAGCAACCGGAATACTGGAACATGTCCTCATGGAAAGAGAGATAAACTACAGGGTTAATGAAGGTGACGGTGCTTTTTACGGGCCGAAGATAGATTTCCATCTGGAAGACTGCCTGGGAAGAAGCTGGCAGTGCGGTACAATTCAGCTTGATTTCCAGATGCCTGAAAAATTCGATTTGACCTATATCGGTGAGGATGGAGATAAACATCGTCCGGCAGTAATACACCGGGTTATATACGGCTCAATGGAAAGATTGATGGCTCTGTTGATCGAACATTACGGGGGAGCTTTTCCGGTATGGCTTGCACCTGTCCAGACTGCAGTCATTCCCGTTACCGACCGCAGCCATCAATATGCTCAAGCGGTATATGATGAACTGAAGAAAGAAGGATTCAGGGTTACCCTGGATCAGCGCAATGAGAAGGTCGGTTATAAAATCAGGGAAGCCCAGGTGAAAAAAATCCCCTACATGCTGATTGTCGGTGACAGGGAGGTTGAGAGCGGACAGGTAGCGATCCGCCATCGCGAAAAGGGCGATTTGGGAGCAGGGAATCTGGCAGATTTTATAAATGCATTAAAAGAAGCTGTTGATCTGAAAAAAAATGAGTAAAAAAAGGCTTTAACAAAAGAAAAACATTTGACCGGATGTCTGAATTCTGATATATTTTAAAGGTGTTATGAGTAATGGTTTAAGTAGAAGCCACCGCTTCTCACCCTGAGGCGAAAAAGTTGCTACCAGGGTTTATCCAGAAGAAAAGGGATATTAAGAGCAGGTGGCATACGCCTGCTCTTTTTAATTATTTTTGGAGGTGAAACGATATTAGTAAGAGTTTGTTCGTGAATGAACAAATCAATGCCAGGGAAGTGCTGGTTATCGATGCTGATGGTACCCAGCTGGGTGTTATGAAAACGGAAGAAGCTCTGGCTATGGCCCGGGAAAAGAAAGTGGATCTGGTTAATGTAGCTCCGAGCGCCCGACCACCTGTATGCCGTCTGATGGATTACGGTAAGTTCAAGTATGAACAGAGTAAAAAGGATCGGGAAGCACGAAAGAAGCAGAAAGTAACTACTATCAAAGAAATTAAATTGAGGCCCAATATTGATAAACATGATTTTGATGTAAAGGTTAAAAGAGGTCAAAAATTTCTTGAAAACGGAGACAAGATTAAAGTTACAGTCATGTTCAGAGGTCGTGAAATAACTCATCCGGAAATTGCCCAAAAACTTTGCCAAAAGATGGCCAAAGACCTGGAGGAATACGGTCAGGTTGAGAAGCCTGCCAAACAGGAAGGGCGTAATATGATCATGATTTTAACGCCCAAATCATAGTAGAGGAAGGTTGTTGTAATAATGCCTAAAATGAAAACGCACCGCGGTGCGGCAAAACGTTTTAAAAAAACCGGTAGCGGAAAAATTAAACGCTACCGTGCTTTTGCCAGCCACCTGACCGGGAAAAAAAGCAGTAAGCGGATCAGAAGACTGAGAAAATCAACTTTAGTAAAACCGGCAGATACAAAACGGGTAAAACTGCTTATTCCATAAACTTTTCGAGTGAGTACTAATCGGTTTTACAATAAGTTTTTTTATTAATTTGTCAGAATATAAGTAGGAGGATGATCCAAAATGCCTCGCATAAAGAGAGGTTCAGTCGCCCGCAAAAGGCGTAAAAAAATATTAAAACTCGCCAAAGGATACTATGGCGCCAAGAGCAAGCTGTTCAGAGTTGCCAACCAGCAGGTTATGAAGTCACTTTCATATGCCTACCGTGACCGGAGACAGCGTAAACGTGATTTTCGTAAATTGTGGATTGCCAGGATCAATGCTGCAGCCAGGGCTGACGGTATGTCATACAGCCGCTTCATAAATGGATTGAAAAAAGCTGATGTACAGATCAATCGCAAGGTGTTAGCCGACCTGGCTGTAAATGATAAGCCTGCTTTTACCAGGCTGGTTGAAGTGGCTAAAGAAAATGCTTAAATTGTCGAATACAATATTAATAACAGGGCCAGAGTAATTTCTTGGCCCTTATTTTTATCTATTGATGTGCTTGATACATCGGGAGGTGTATTAATGGCTAAACAGTTTTTAGTAATAGGGGCAGGTCGTTTTGGATCAAGTGTTGCAAAGACCTTGTATGAGCTTGGACATGATGTGATGGTTGTTGATAAAAATGAAAAGCTGATCCAGGAGATCAGCAGCGAGGTTACCGATGCGGCTGTAACGGATGCAGCGTCTGAATCCAGCCTGCGCGCCCTGGGGATCAATAATTTCGATGCGGTTATTCTCGCTATCGGTTATGATATCCAGGCCAGTATCATGTGCGCCCTTCTAATGGTTGAGATGGGTGCAAAATATACTGTTGCCAAGGCACAAACCGATCTTCATGGAAAAGTCCTCAACAAGATCGGAATCAACAGGGTTATCCATCCTGAAAGGGATATGGGTTCGAAACTGGCCCACAGCTTAATATCCCCTACCATCATCGATATGATCGAACTTTCAGATGAATACAGCGTGGTGGAAGTCACTGCACCGGAAGAAATGATCGGCAGGTCGCTGAAAGAAATTGATTTTAGAGCTCACTACGGAATCAGTATAATTGCCCTGCGCAGGACAAACGGGGAGCAGACCAATATTTTTCCTGTTGCCGAAGATGTTATAAAAGAAGAAGATATTATTGTCGCGGTTGGTGATAACAAAGCGCTTAAGAAGTTGGAGTGGATATAGATGGATCTCCTGCGTATTGAAAGTCCACAGAATACGCTTATTAAAGATTTTATGCGGCTGCAGAAAAGCAAAAAGTTCAGGCATGAAACCGGACGAATAGCTCTGGAAGGACCTAACCTGGTAAGAGAAGCAAGAAATGCGGGGATCCCTTTACAGGTAGTATTGACTACCGATGAGTACCTTACAGAGAATCAAAACTGGTTTGATGATTTACCATCATCGGTAAAACTGGTTATCGCAAGCGCGAAACTTTTTAAATTAATAACAGATACTGAATCACCCCGGGAAGTAGCAGCGATTGCCGCTTTAACAAACAGTGATCATTTACTGAAAGGCGATAGTCCTAATAAACTGATCTTAATTCTGGACAGAATTCAGGATCCGGGCAACATGGGGACGATAATCCGAAGCTCAGCCGGAGCAGGAGTGGATTACCTCTATTATTCTACGGGGACTGTGGATCCCTACGGCCCGAAAGTCATGCGTTCTTCGGCCGGAGCTTTGTTTAAAATATACATGAAGCAGGTAAAATTAATAAATGAACTGGTCCATAAAATCAAAAATGAGGGAATACAGCTTATAGCCACTTCTGCACATTCCGGTAAATTATACTGGGAAGCTGATTTCAGTAAACCGTCAGCCATAATAATCGGCAATGAAGCTTCCGGGATAAATCGCCAGATGATTAATGAAGCTGATATAACTGTCAGGATTCCATTAAGCGAAAAAATCGAGTCTTTAAATGCTGCAGTAGCGGCTTCTCTACTTTTGTTTGAGGCGGTACGCCAGCGTTCCGCCTGATTACCTTGAAGAGTGTAGTTTTAAATGCTATAATTCCTTTATAAATTGGATATAAAAAAATGATGATGGAGATAAGTAGGTTGTGTCAACGCTGTTCAGGGAGGTTCGGTCGTGACTGCAAGCCGGCCCGGCGTCTTCAACTGAAATTCACTCCGGAGTATCCTGCTGAAAGGGAATTTTACTGATTAAGCAGAGACGGTGAACCCGTTATGGTAATTAAGTGAGCCGCTAAGCGGCTAAATTGGGTGGTACCGCGGAAAAACCCCTTTCGTCCCTCGTCGAAGGGTTTTTTTATTTTGGAGGTGTGATAGATGCAGCACGACATGCAAATACTCGAAGATGAATCAAAAGAAATGATCAAGAAAGCAAAAACCCTGGAGGAGCTCAGGGAGATCAGGGTTCGTCTGCTGGGTAAAAAAGGCAGACTAACCTTGTTACTGCGCAGCCTGGGCAGTATTCCTCCTGAGGAGAGACCGGTTATTGGTCAAAAAGCAAATGAATTAAGGAAAGATCTGGAATTTGCAATTGAACTCAGGGAACAGGTACTTAAGGATGCACAGAAGGGTGACCTATGGGAAAGTGAAAGAATCGATGTTACTCTTCCCGGATTACCGGTTTCTATAGCTCAGAGACATCCCCTGACCCTGATTTTAGATGAGATAAAAGAGATTTTTCTCGGTCTTGGATTCCAGGTGGCCTACGGGCCGGACATTGAAAGTGATTATTATAATTATGAATCGCTAAATTTTCCGGCAGATCATCCCGCCCGTGATATGCAGGATTCATTTTACATTACCACTGACTTGCTTTTACGCACTCATACATCTCCCGTACAGATCAGGGCGATGGAAAAGCAGGCACCACAGCTCCCGGTTAAAATAATAGCACCGGGTAAAGTATTCCGCAGAGATGACGATGCCACGCACTCACCAATGTTTCATCAGGTTGAAGGGTTGGCAGTTGATAAGGACATTACATTTGCAGATCTGAAAGGTACTCTCCTGTTATTTGTGCGAGAGATGTTCGGACCGAAACAGAAAATCAGGCTGCGTCCGAGTTTTTTCCCCTTTACGGAACCGAGTGCGGAGGTTGATATACTCTGCGTTATGTGTGAAGGTGAGGGTTGTCGGGTCTGCAGTGATACTGGCTGGCTGGAAATTCTTGGTGCGGGTATGGTTCACCCCAATGTGCTCTCTGTATCCGGTTATAACCACCAGGAAGTAACCGGTTTTGCATTTGGAATGGGAGTTGAACGGATTGCCATGCTTAAGTACGGCATAGGAGATCTCAGGCTCTTTTTTACCAACGATTTAAGATTTTTAAGGCAGTTTGCCTGATAATGAATTAACTATCCGGAATGGAGGATTTATAGATGCGAGTTTCATATAACTGGTTAAAAGATTACATCGAACCCGGCATTGGCGCTGAAGAACTGGCAGAAAGATTTACCCTGGCCGGCATAGAAGTTGGTGCGGTTGAATCCTTCGGTCCTCCCCTGCCTGATGTCGTCGTCGGTGAAGTTAAGGGGTTGGAGCCACATCCGGGCAAGAGTAATCTGACCCTGGTGGAAACCGATATCGGAAATGAGGTCCTGCATATAGTTTGTGGCGCGAAAAATATGAAAGTTGGCGATAAAGTGGTTGTCGCCAAGCCGGGATCCCAACTTCCGGGCAACCGATTGATTGATGAAACAAAAATTTATGGTGTAATATCTTCTGGAATGCTTTGTTCAGCCCATGAATTGGGTCTGGAACTGGGCTCGGAGGACGAAATTCTGATTCTCGATGGTGATGCCAGGTTAGGAGATTTAGTAGAGAAAGTTCTGGAATTTGACGATAAAATACTCTGCCTGGAGTTGACTCCTAACCGGGCAGATTGTTTTAGCCTCCTTGGAGTAGCCCATGAAGTGGCAGCCCTGACCGGACAGAATATCAATATCCCTCCAATGGTAACACCGGAAACTGCAGAAGAAGCAGCGGAAGAGGTAGAGATAGTTATCGAAGATACCGATCTCTGTCCCCGTTATACAGCACGTGTGATCAGCGAAATTACTATCGGGCGCTCTCCCCTGTGGATGCAGCTCAGGTTGTTAAAGTCAGGTATAAGGCCGATCAGTAATGTGGTTGATATAACCAATTACGTGATGTGGGAGACAGGCCAACCGCTTCATGCCTTTGATTTGGACCTAATAGATGAAAAGAAAATTATTGTCAGGAGGGCTAGAAAAGGTGAACTGCTGGTTACTCTTGATGGAGTTGAACGTAAATTGGACGAGGATGTGCTGGTTATAGCAGATAGCACTAAACCTGTTGGCCTGGCCGGAGTGATGGGTGGGGAGAACACAGAGATCAATTCTTCAACCAGAAGTATTCTTATCGAGGCCGCTTCGTTTAATCCGGTAAACAACAGGCGAACTTCACGGCGCTTTAATTTGCCTTCAGAGGCTTCACAGCGTTTTGAACGGGGTGTTAACCCGGAAGCTGTAATATGGGCTCAAAACAGGACTGCTCTCCTGGTTAGTGAGCTGACGGGTGGAAAAGTTATGAAGGGCATAATAGATTGTAATATTCTGAAATTAAGCGAAGATATTATTTATGTAGATCCACGGAGAGTCAATAATGTACTTGGTACATCGATCCCGGACAACGATCTTGTAAAAATACTGAAGAAGCTGGGTTTAAAAATTGAAGGTACAGAGAATGATAAAATGAAAATAACTGTTCCCCTGCGAAGGGCCGATCTGAAAATAGAAGAAGACATTATTGAAGAGGTTGCCAGATTATACGGTTACGACAATATACCAACCACTTTACCCCGGGGTGAACTGATCAACAATCGTGAAACCAGGCAGGAATTGATTTTAACCCTGACCAGGGATGTTATGACTGCCGGAGGTTACTTCGAATGTATAACTTATTCTTTTATCAACCCTTCCAACCTTTTGAAACTGAGGCTTCCCGAAGATGATTGGCGAATGCAGGTTATTCCTGTCCAGAATCCTTTTTCGGAGGAGCAGGCAGCTATGCGGACCACCCTGATACCGGGACTGCTCAAAACTATCCAGCATAACCTGAGTTTTCGGGAATTAAACCAAATGTTGTTTGAGATCGGAACTATATATATACCGAAAACTCTCCCCCTGGCCGAACTGCCCGAAGAAAGAAAGCTGCTGGCTCTGGCCGTAACTGGACAGGTGCCCGTGGATAACTGGATCACCGAGGCTAAAAATGCGGATTTTTTTACGATTAAAGGTATCCTGGATACACTATTTAAGCGAATGCAAATCAGCAATGTCGAATATCAGCCGGAATCGATGCATTTTACCCATCCGACAAGAAGTGCCCGGATTTTGATAAATGGTCTGAAGGTTGGCTATATCGGTCAGCTGCATCCTGATGTTGCGGTTAGTTGGGATCTAGATCAGCCTGTTACGGTTGCCGAGATTGATCTTGAGCATGTATGCGAAAAAGCGAACCTGGTTCCACGGTTTGATCCGCTGCCGCGTTATCCTTCTGCAAACCGGGATATTGCGGTCGTTGTTCCCCGGGAAATTCCTGCCCGTCAACTGGAAGAGGTAATCCGGGAGGCCGGCGGTGAACTTATCAGCAGTGTCAGGTTGTTTGACCTTTACGAGGGCAGGCAAATTCCGCCCGGGAAGAGAAGCCTGGCGTTTTCAATCAGCTACAGGTGTGAAGAGAGGACTTTAACTGATCTTGAAGTGAACCGGTCTCAGGAAAAGATCGAGAAGGCGCTACAGAAAATCGGGGCGGAACTGAGAGGTTAAAGAGGCAGGATATCTGAGTTATAATCTCGAAGTTACCTGCCATGATGCTCTTTATCTGATCGAAAGAGTGGCGGTGGTTTGGGATGGAGGGAAAGGAAAAGAACAGGGTAACGGTCAGTATTATGGGTGAGGAATTTATACTTCGCAGTACTTCATCCATAGAAGAGATTCAACGGGTAAGTAGCTATGTGGATCGGTTGATGCGCAGTATTGCCGAAAAAAACATGCAGATGAACAGGCATAAAGTAGCAATATTGGCAGCCTTGAACCTTGCAGACGAACTGCTCAGACTCAAGGAAGAGAAGAATCATCTGATCAGTGAAGAGGCTAAGAGTGGTGAAGATCTTGATTAACTGGCTTGATATATTTCTCCTGATCATCCTTGCTTTACACCTGGTTAACGGATTATTACGCGGCCTGGTTAAAGTGCTCTTTGATATTATCGGTTTCCTGGTTGTGATTTTACTCTCATTATGGGGCAGCCGTTTATTTAGCGATAAACTTGCAGTTTACATAAACCCGGAAGATATAATTCCTCATCACGAGTTAATCCAGACCTTAGGACTTGAAGTTGCCCTGGAGAGAGTGCCGCAGCTGGTGGCCGGAATAATTGCCTTTCTTCTGTTATTTTTGCTCTTAAGCCTTGTGTTCCGCCTTTTTTCAGGAGGCTTCAGATGGGTTAACCGGGTTCCGGTAATCGGTTTTTTTAACCGGATCGGAGGAGGGCTGGTTGGTATTGCAATCGGGTTGGCCTTTGTTTACATAATTATAGCCGCATTATCGTTTATTCCCATACAGTTTTTTATGGATGCACTCGATAATTCTGAAGTAGTATTTATTGCCAACCATTATATATCGCCACTTGCGCATGAAATTAAAGAATTGGTAGTGGATTTCTATTTAAGTCTAAATACCTAATATAAAGGGGTTTCATTCGGCGAAACTGTTATTGAATAATAGACAGGTTGCTAAAAAGCCGGTTGAAATCTTTTTTTGTCTTGATCTAAAACATACCAGGAGTTATTTTAATTTCTTATGCAGGAAAATATCGATATTTCCAGATTATCTACAGTTGATACAGCCAGGATTTTACTCGGACAACAGCTCTGTCATGAAACCGGGGAAAGTATAATGTCCGGTA
Source organism: Bacillota bacterium (assembly GCA_033549065.1). NCBI lineage: Bacteria > Bacillati > Bacillota > Bacillota bacterium. Next base: position 82,333 of record JAWSUE010000009.1, on the reverse strand, counting down.
TTATCGTTGAGACGGAGGCTTATTTAAGCAGGTATGATCCGGCCAGTCATGCTGCAAAGGGTTTGACTAAACGCAATGCCATGATGTTCGGACCGCCAGGGCGAGCTTATGTCTATTTTATATATGGTAATCACTACTGTCTTAACGTGGTAACCGGACCGGAAGGAACCGGAGAGGCGGTATTGATCAGAGCATTGGAACCCCTGGAAGGGTTAGATCTTATGTATAAAAATCGTTATTCTTCATGTCGGAAAACTGAATTGACCAACGGCCCCGGGAAATTGTGCCGGGCATTTGGCATAGATAAGTCATTTAATGGCCACGATTTAAGCAGGAAACCGCTCTATATCAAATGGATCGAGCCGCCTGAAAACTTCGGACCTATTATTGAAACGCCACGAATTGGCATTTCATCTGCACAGGATAAATTATTGCGATTTGTAATCCGGGGTAATAAGTATTTATCGAGGAGAGAAAACCTTGGCTGATCTGATTACCGAACGTGAAATTAAGATCTTGGAGTTTGATGAGATCCGCAGACAGCTTGCAGATTATACGGCAAGCCCGATGGGCCGGGAATGCATGCTTAACCTATCGCCAAATGCGGATTATAAAGTTATTGAAAATTTACAGAAAGAATCAAGTGAGGCAAAACTGCTCAGTGTTAAAAATGCATTTACCCCTTCCACGGTTGAAGATATCCTTCCCCTAATATCCAGAGCAGATAAAGGATCCATATTAACAGGTGCCGAACTGGCAGTTATTTCTACCTTTATGAAGGCGGTACATCGCTGGCAGCATTTTTTTAAGGATATTGATAATTCCCTGCTCTATCCCAGGATGGCTGAGCTTGCCAAAAGATTCAAGGCCTGTGAGCAGTTATACCGCGAACTGGTCAAATCACTTGATCAGGATGGAAATATTCTCGACAGCGCATCATCTGCCCTTTCATCGATCAGGAGAAAAACTCATGCTCTTCAGTTTAAAATCCGTGATAAGCTCGATGAGTATATCAGAAGCCCCCTTTACAGGCGCTACCTCCAGGAATCTCTGGTTACAATTCGCAGCAACCGGTTTGTAATACCGGTAAAGCAGGAATACCGCCAGCAGGTCGACGGAGTAGTTCATGATCAATCGGCAAGTGGGGCAACTCTCTTTATCGAGCCGCTTCCGGTTGTCAGGATGCAGAATGAACTGGTAGCCCTTCACAAGGAAGAAGAAAAAGAAATTGAACGTATATTAATAGATCTATCATTAAAAATATCAGGTGAAAAAGAGCTACTCATCAGCAACAGAGAGCTTTATACCTCTCTCGATATAATTACTGCCCGTGGCCGTTTAAGCTTCAAAATGGGCGGCAGTGAACCGGTTTTGATTAGAGATGGTTTTCGGGTTGCGATCAAAAATGGGATACACCCGCTGTTGACAGGCGAAAGAGTACCCTTAAACCTTGAACTTGAAGAGGATGTCAGAACCCTGGTTATAACCGGTCCGAATACCGGAGGAAAAACTGTTGCCCTGAAAACCATTGGGCTGCTGGCCGTCATGACCCAGTGCGGATTGCATCTGCCGGCAGAAAAAGAAACAGGATTGCCGGTATTCAGGAAAATCCGGGCTGATATCGGTGATGAGCAGAGCATTGTTCAGTCACTCAGCACCTTTTCAGGGCACATGAAAAATATTATTGAAATCGTTGATACGGCGGAGAGCGGCACCCTGGTTCTCTTTGATGAACTCGGAGCGGGAACCGATCCTTCGGAGGGTTCGGCTTTGGCGATGGCCATTCTGGAGGAGTTGACCGGGAAAGGTGCTTTAACGGTTGCCACAACTCATATTAATGAACTTAAGCTGTTTGCCCAGATGCAGAAAAGAATGCAGAATGCAGCGATGGAGTTTGACCTGGAGACTTTGGAACCCACATACAGGCTCTTACAGGGCATTCCGGGTCAGAGCAATGCTTTTCACATTGCCCGTCGACTGGGATTATCAGAACAGATCCTGGAGAAGGCAAAAAGTTTTCTACACAGGGCGCATGATCAGGTTGAATCAGTTATTGCGCAGCTTGTTGAAGACCAGCAGCGCTATTCACGCGACAGTGAGCAGGCTGCACTGGATAGAAGCCGGGCTGAACTCTTAATACAGGATCTGGAAAGAGAGCAATCTCTGATCAAGTCCAGGCGTGATGATATCCTCAAGGAAGCCCGCGAGGAAGCACGGCAGCTGGTCAGAAAAACAAAAACCACAGTTGATGATATGATTAAAGAGATTCGAATCCTGAAGACAGAAGGTGGAAGTCAATCATTAGCCGGCGCAGAACGATTGCGTCAGGATATTATTAAACTGCGCCAGGAAATGAATCAGGTTGATGAGGATGATCTAGGCGACTCTCCAGATCCTGCGGAACTGTTAGTGGGGATGGAGGTTTATATCCAGAGCCTCAGGCAAAAGGGGGAGATTATTTCTTTTACCGAACAGGAGGCTCTTGTCCAAGTTGGCGTGCTCAGAGTAAACCTTCCCCTGACCGAATTTAAAACAGTGAAAAATCAGGTAAGCAAGAAGAGCAAAGAAAGAAGTGTCTCATCCGGTGGAGGTTACAGCGTCCGTAAAGAAGAAGTTACCGGCAGTTCAATTGATATCAGGGGTTTAACCCTTGAGGAATCAATTCCTCTTGTGGATAAATTAATCGACAATGCTCTCTGGGCTGGTTTAAACCGGGTTGAACTGATCCATGGAAAAGGGACCGGTAAATTGAAAACGGGTCTTCGTGATTACCTGAAAACCCACAAACTTGTTTCCCGATTTCGCGGAGGCAGTTCGGCTGAAGGCGGTGAAGGAGTAACCGTAGTTGAAATTAAAAGTTAGAAACAGGTGATCATAATTAAAGATGATAAAATTCTGGAACAGTTGGTCATTAAACTTCTGGAGCCCGGAATAAGCAAAACGACTACTCAGGTAGTGGAAGAATTCAGAATAGAATATCCCGCTCAATGGAGAGAGCTGGAAAAGGAAGGGGAGATGCTCTTTGGGGTCAGCTGCACCTCTCTGCAGCAGCCGTCAACACGCATCTCCCGTATTCTTCTATCCCTGCCGGAAGAGAAGTGCCTATGTCGGAGAAAGAATAATCAATATTACTGGAGCAAGCCTTTTTAACATATTTATTGCCTTGATTCGACACCCCTCGAAATTATCAAACCTACTTCACTACCCCTGACCAGGGTAGAACCAGCCTCGGGAACCTGCCGCATAACATGACCCCTCGGAACCGAGTCGCTGAACTGTTCACTAACCATGCCTACCCTGAGTCCAGCTCTCGATAACCGCATTTCAGCAATTGCCTGGAATGAACCAACTACATCGGGGACAATAACCAATGAACCCTCTGTAGGTTGTTGGGGTAATATTCCACCAGCGGGTTCAACCATGGTGCTAACTGTAACTGTGGCAGGATCGGATACGGAGCCGTCAGGCATGATTGCGGCAACTGTGTAGGTATAAAAAGTATTTGCTTCGGTTGCTGTATCTGAATATTGCCGGGTATTGCTATCCAGTTCAACGGCAAATCCATCGTCAGACAGGCCGTGTGCACTTCTGCGTAGTTCGAAAGCCCTTACTTCCGGCCCGTTATACTGCCACTGTAAGGTAACTCCGTCTGCAACGACATAAGCTCTGAAGAATGAAAATTCAGTGGTTGTTGAACCCGGTTGTTCGCCCATATCTCCAAAAGGACTTCCCGGTTGCATTTCAAGAGCATCTTCAGGTCCTCTTCCCAGGCCTCCTCTCGAAGACCAGCGGTCATCGGTGATTATGTAGGGAGGACGGTTATAGAAGCCGCCTAGATGCATATCGCATGTGCCAACCGGAACCTGGCCCTCAATGAAGTAGTCAGATATAACAGTTCCAACAGCCTGACACCACTCGTTTGGGCGCAAACCTGATTTATTGCAGACAGATACCGATACTATACCATCTGGTCTCTCAAATTCTGTAACCTCGAGATCTTCAAAAACTTCTAAAAAAACTTCACGTAAAAATGCTGTTGAATAGCGCCACCCCTGCTGGATGCTGCCCATTTTCGGTTCATCATAGCCCATCCAGAATGAGGCTACGATATTTGGAGTATAGGCAACCAGGTATACATCTTTCCAGTTTTCTGTCGTCCCTGTCTTAGCTGCCACAGGGCGGTCAATCTGAAGCGCCCGCCCAAGGTACTTGGTCACAAAATCCTGAAGAATATCACTGACAAGAAAAGCGGATTGCGGGCTGATAATTTGCCTGGGATCAGAGATATATTCATAAAGAATATTACCCTCCCGGTCGACAATTTTCTCCACTGCATGAAGATCAATCTTTACTCCGTTGTTAGCCAGAACACTGTATGCCTGGGCCATATCAATGGCGCTGACCCCGTAGGTCAGGCCGCCCAGTGTCAAGCTTAAATTATCCACCTCATCGGGGTGGAGAGTAGAAATGCCCATACGTTGGGCATAACCGGCGCCAACCCGGGGGCCCAGCGCCTCAAAAGCGCGTATGGCCGGTATATTATAAGAAAAGTAGAGTGCTTGCCTGGCAGTAATCATTCCCCTGAAACGGAAATCGAAGTTTTCAGGGAACCAGTTGCCCCGTGGGTTGATATAAGGCGAATCATCCAATGTTGAACCAGCGCCGGCGAGAACACCTTCCTCGAAAGCCGGGGCATAGGTGATAATTGGCTTAATTGCCGACCCCGGTTGGCGGAGGGTATTGAACCTGAGTACTTCGTTTACGTTTTTCAGATAATCCCGGCCACCGCCGAGTGCAAGCAGCTTGCCGTTGGTCGGGTCAGCCAGTACTATCGCACCCTGTGGTTGGGCGACGCCGCCTTCTTCTATAACCAGTTCCTGAAGCTGTGCCCGTGTTAAGTCGCGATTGGCGGGTATTTCAGCGACTGCTTCTCTTACCAGGGGCATATCGTAATATGCTGTTGACGGATAAAGATCTTCCCTGGAGAGAACATCTTCAACATGTAACTGCATTTCAGGATCGAGAGCAGTATAGACCCTTAGCCCACCTGTATAAATTGCCCTGTAGGCTTCCGAGCGGGATCCGATTTCAGGGATAGCGCTCAGAATCCTGATCAACTCATGGTGTACGACGTAATCCACATAATGGGGGTAAGGATAATCTAGGCTTGGTGGTTCTGAATAGATCATCTGACGATTTATCGCCTGTTCATATTCAGCTTCTGATATCATCTCCAACCTGAGCATGTTTGAGAGGACTAACCTCATTCTACCGATTGCTTCAGGTTCATTGTCAATTGGATTATAAAAATTTGGCGAGCGGACTGCTCCGGCAATCATTGCACCTTCTGCCAGGTTAAGCTCATTTATACTCTTACCAAAATAGGTTTGAGCGGCTGCTTCAACTCCGTAAGCGCCGTTACCGAAATAGACCCTGTTCAGGTAAAGTTCAAGAATCTCATCCTTGGTAAAATTTCTTTCCAGCTGAATGGAAAGCCAGATTTCCTGGATCTTTCTTTTATAACTTGTTTCAGTAGTAAGGAAGGCATTTTGTGCCAGCTGTTGTGAAATTGTACTCGCACCCTGAACAATGCCGCCGGCCCGTAAATTGGTGTAAGCTGCCCTTATACTGCCGATAATATCGAAACCGAAGTGTTTGTCAAAACGTTCATCTTCAATGGCGATAAAGGCGTTCTGGACGTGCATCGGGATCTCATCCAGGCTAACTGCAATCCTGTTCTGTTCTTCATGCAAAGCGGTTACTTCTTCGCCATTGCTGTCATAGAGATAAGATGTTTCAACTGTTTCCAGCTTTGAAGGATCAAAAGGTGGAGCTTCATTCACATAATCGGATACAATCTTAGCGGTTACGGCCCCGCCAGCCAGAAAAAGTAATAGTAAAACCAGCAGCGTAATTTTTAATATACTGCGTCTTTTACTTGTTTTTTTATTTTTTGTTTTAATATTTTTTTGTTCAATCGGAACCTTTTTTTCTGCCAATTATTCTGAAACCTCCTCGACTTTATAAGCACCATAACAATCTATTCAATTATAACATAAGAGATCAAAGGAGATCTTATAACAGAAGCAGCCATTGTTATTAATGTATCTTAAAAAAGTATACCCATTTAGTAATTGATCATGTAAAATATTGATAGGTAAAAATAGATTTAGATATTTCAGCCGACTATGCGAAGGAGGAATTATTGTTGGGTAAGCAACAGCTGCAGAAATTGGGAATAGATAGTCCAAGCGATCTGGAAGCATTCTTTTATCCAGAGTCAATCGCAGTTCTTGGAGCCAGTCAAAATCCGCTGAAACCTAACGGAATTCCTCTCTATCTGTTAAGTATGTTCGGCTACCTCGGGGATGTTTATCCGGTAAATCCCAAATATGATCGGGTTGGCGGTTTAAAATGCTACCCGTCTGTAAGGAAGATAAAAGAACCTGTAGATTTGGCGATCATCGGAGTTCCAGCCGTCCGGACAATGGAAGTTTTGGAAGAGTGTGCTGAAAAAAAAGTAAAGGCTGCCATAGTATTTACATCCGGATTTGCTGAAATCGGCAGTGAAGGTCGGGAGCAGCAAACTGAGATGCGAAAACTTGCCAAAAGAAGTGGAATGCGTATCCTGGGGCCGAATTGCCTGGGTATATTAAATTATTATAACGGCAATATGGCCAGCTTCTTTTACAACCAGGAGCGTAATGATTTAATTCACCCGGAAATGCTGTCCTTTATTACCCAGAGTGGTGGGCTGGGGGGCATAATATACCAAATGATTGTCCAGTTATCGATCGGTTTCAATTATTTTGTCAGCACGGGCAATGAAGCTGATGTATCGTTCGCTGAGATATTAAATTACCTTGTAGATCGCGATGAAGTATCCATAATTGCCGGTTACCTGGAAGGGCTCCAGGGAGATGGAAAGCTTTTCGTCGAAGCCTGCCGAAAAGCACTTGAAAGGAAAAAAATGGTAACGATGTTGAAAGTCGGCAAGACGCCCACCGGTGCTGCAGCAGCCGCATCTCACACAGGAGCATTAGTCGGAGAGGACCTTATCTATGAAGGAGTTTTCAGGCAGTACGGAGTTCCGAGGGCTGAAGATGTTGAACAGATGAATGCCCTGATTGCCCTGAAAGCTTCCGGCCGCATGCCAGCCGGAAAAAGAATGGCTGTAATTACCATTTCAGGTGGCGGAGGGGTTGTAGTGGCGGACAAGTGTCCCGAATATGGCCTTGAAGTGGTCAGGTTATCGGGTGAAACACAACTTAAGCTCCGTGAATTTTTCCCTTCTTTTGGTTCTGTGGTCAACCCGGTGGATTTGACCTCACAGCTTTTTATCGACACCGGGTTATTCCAGAAAGCTTTACGTCTGGTTATGCAGGATCCAGGCGTTGATGTCGGCGGTTTCTTTTATAATCTTGAAATGCCCGATCCTGAAGCGGGGAAGAAGATAATTGAAGTCTACAATGAAATTGACAAACCGCTGGTTGTATTTACCTGGCCAACCGGGCAGGATTATGCACTGGAGGCCAAAAACAGCCTTGTCATGGCCGGTATACCGGTTATAGAGCATATCCCGAGCGGTCTATGGGCCATCAGTGCCCTGGCTGACTGGGTCAGAAAAACTGAAGAAACTATGATATTTCCTGCGACTGAAACAACTATTAGTAAAGCAAAGGCAAAAAAGATTATCGGAGATAATTTATCGCATCACAGCCAATCGATTGCTGAGTGGCAGGCCAAAAAAATCCTCAAGGCTTATGATATTCCGGTTACAAGGGAAATACTGGCCGCTGACCCGCAAGAAGCTGTTAAAGCTGCAAAATCGATCGGTTATCCACTTGTATTGAAGGTTATATCACCACAGATACTCCATAAAAGTGATATCGGTTGTGTGGTATTAAATATTAGCAACGAGGAAGAACTGGTCAGCAACTATAACCGGGTAATGGAAAATGCACGAAAACATAATCCTGATGCTTCCATTGAGGGAATTCTTGTTCAGGAAATGCTTAATCCTGGGCAGGAGATGATCGTCGGCATAAAAAATGATCCGGTTTTCGGTCCGGCTGTCCTGCTCGGTCTCGGTGGTGTCTTTGTAGAAGTTCTGAAAGATGTTTCCACGCGTTTAGCCCCGTTAAGTGAAAAAGATGCGAGAGAAATGATTAATGAATTAAAAGGCAGTGCCATCTTATATGGAACGAGAGGCAGGGCAGAAGCTGACCTGGATGCTATTGTTTCAGTACTGGTTACCGTTTCCCGTTTGGCTGTTGATCTGGAGGATGAAATCGCGGAAATGGATATCAATCCGCTGATGGTGTATGAAAAAGGATCTGGAGTCGTTGTTGCTGATGCCCTCCTGGTGCTGAAAAATTGACTTCCAATAAGTTTACGTAATGTGGTATAATCATTTTTAGGTGAAAAATATGATTAAGATGAAAATAAAAATTGCTGACTATTTTATTATCGGCGTTATATTGATAACCGGCCTGGCTGGATTCTGGTTTAACCTCCAGAATGTCAGCGCTGCCGAGCGAAAGTATGCGGCAATCTATGTTGAAAATAACAAGGTGGCAGAGCTATCGCTTGCCCCGGGTGACTCTTTTACCTATACCCTGAATTTTGGTGAAAACAACCAAAATGTTGGTCTGATCGAAATTGAAGATGGAAGAGTTAGAATGCTCCCGATGGATAAAGATATCTGCCCCAAAGGTATTTGTTCCCACACCGGTTGGATAGAGCATTCTTATGAGAGCATCGTCTGTTTGCCCAACCAGATTATGATTATTTTCTCCGAGACGACAGGACCCAATGAACACGAAGATGTCGATAGTGTAACCTTTTAACCTCTTCGGCTGCATCATTTCCTAGAAGAAGCAAAAGATGTTTATCTGTTTATCTTTGTTGACAAAGATAAGCCTGGTCTATATAATAACTTTAGTTTTTTTGAGGTGTGAGACATGCACATTTATTTGCCTGAGGTCAAGTCAAAAAATGGGGAAGCTGTCGATTACCTTTTTAGGGAGGATTTATCACGCCGTTTCAAGGATTTATCAGAAGGCGGCAGCCTCCTGCTCAAGGCCAGTGCTGTCTGCAGTGGAGAAAAGATTTTAATCAGCGGCAGCATGGAAGTATCAACGAAGACTAATTGTTCGAGATGTCTCGAACCCTTTGACTATGCTTTTAAAACAGATTTTTCCGAGGCTTTTACAATTATTAAAGGTTCGGCAATTGATAAATCTATTGATGACCAGGCCGAACAGGCTGCCAACCAGTTAACTGTAAGCGGAGATTATCTATATCTTGATGAATATATCCGGCAAATGATAATTCTGGCTCAGGAATACAACCCGCTATGCAGAATTGATTGCAAAGGGATTTGTCCCGGTTGTGGGGTAGATCGAAACCGGACAACCTGCCAGTGTAGTGATAATGATAATTCAATTGACGTCAGGCTGCTAAAATTAAAGGAATTGAGTTCAGGCAGCTGAGCTAAAGAAGGAGGAGTCAGAATGGCTGTCCCCAAGCGAAGAACTTCAAAATCGAAAAAGAACATGAGAAGAGCTCAGGATAAACTGGTTGTGCCCAGATTAATTCCCTGTCCCAACTGTGGCGAACTTAAACCGACACACCGGGTATGTTTGAATTGTGGACATTATAAAGGCCGGGAAGCTGTAAAGGTTAAGTAACCTGGCTTATACAGTACGCCCCTTTTGATCAAAAAGGGGCGTACTGTATCTATATATAAATGTGAATCCTGATAGAAATGCAGGGGAAGTGAACAATATATGGTAAAAGTAGCAGTAGATGCAATGGGTGGAGATCATGCCCCCGATGAGATTGTTGCCGGCACTGTAAAGGCTCTTTCCATACTGGAAGATCTTGAAATAATCCTCGTAGGGCACAAAGAGATAATCGAAAAAACCCTGACTAAATTTGAATATCAGAAAAATCGGGTAGAAATACTACATGCTGAAGAAGTTATTAACGGTAATGACGATCCGGGTCTGTCAATACGTAAAAAACGTGAATCTTCAATGGTTAAGGCTTTGCAGTTGGTAAGATCGAGTGAAGCAGATGCGGTGCTAAGCGCAGGAAATACCGGAGCCCTTATGGCGGGCGGCCTACTTTTTTTGGGACGTTTGAAAGGCATAAGCAGGCCGGCGCTGCTTACAGCCATGCCCAGTTTCAGCGATACACCGATTCTCTTTCTCGATGTGGGCGCCAATATGGATGCCCGTCCTGAACAACTTTTACAATATGCCTTTATGGGGCGTATTTACGCCCAGCAGATCCTCAATTGTCAGGAACCAAAAGTTGCCCTTTTTAATGTTGGAACGGAAGCGAACAAGGGAAATAACCAGGTCAGAAAAGCCTACGCATTATTTAATGAATATCTACCAAATTTTTACGGGAACATAGAAGGGACAGATGTATTTTTCAGTGATGCAGATGTAGTGATTTGTGATGGTTTTGTCGGAAATATTTTTTTGAAGACTTCAGAAGGGCTATCCCGGGCAATTCTGGGCTTTTTCAAGCAGGAAATACCTAAGAATTTACGATCTAAGATTGGTGCGTTTTTGCTCAAACCGGTTTTTCTGAGGCTGCGCAACAAAATAGATGATTCCGGTTATGGTGGAGCGCCACTTATGGGAGTTAAAGGGTTATGCATAAAATGTCACGGTTCGGCCAGGGCAAGATCCATAGAACAGGCGCTGATCAAGCAGGCATATCCCTTTGTCAAAAAAAATGTAACCAAACAGCTTCAGGCTGCATTGGAAGAATTATCGACACAGGTTGGGATTGGTGATCAGTGTGAAGAGAAATAAAAATGCTATAATCACAGGAACCGGAGCAGCGTTGCCGGAACAGGTAATTACCAATGCTGACCTGGAAAAAATAGTTGATACAAGTGATGAATGGATTGTATCGAGAACGGGAATCAGGGAGAGAAGAAAGCTGGAAGAGGGTTTATCCAGTGTGGATCTTTCGGAAAAAGCTGCAAAAGAAGCTCTGAAAAATGCTTGTCTCACAGCAGAAGAGATCGATTTAATTCTGGTTGCCACGGTGACGCCCGACTATCCTACACCGTCAAGCTCCTGCATGCTTCAGGACAGGCTGCAGGCATATCAGGCGGCCGCGATGGATATATCCGCCGGATGTACAGGTTTTGTATACGCCCTTGCTGTTGCCCAGCAGTTTATTCGCAATGAAGTTTATAAAAATGCACTTGTAATCGGAGTGGAAGTTTTAACCCGTGTAACAAACTGGGATGACCGCAGCACCTGTGTGCTTTTTGGCGATGGTGCCGGAGCTGTTGTTTTACAGGCGTCGGAAGAAGATCGGGGAATCCTGAATATTTCGCTCAAAGCAGATGGAAGAGGTGCCGATCTATTAATCGTTCCTGCCGGGGGCAGCGCTTTGCCGGCCAGCCGGGAGACTGTAGAAAGTAATTTACATACGATAAAAATGAACGGTAATGAAGTTTTCAAGTTTGCCACAAGGGCTGTTGAGGATGTCTTGATGGAACTCTTTGAGCAGGAGAATTTACAGCCCGATGCATTGGATTATCTTTTTCTGCATCAGGCAAACCTTAGAATTATCGAACATATCCGCAAGCGATTGAAGCTGCCCAGGGAGAAGGTACCGGTAAACATCGATCTCTATGGAAATATGTCATCAGCAACTATTCCGATTGCGATGCATGAGGAGGTAATTTCCGGGAGGTTAAAAGAAGGAGATCTGATAGCTATGGTTGCTTTCGGAGCAGGATTAACCTGGGGCGGTATTCTGTTGAAGTGGTAAAATAAACAACCAGGGAGAGTTTTTTAATGACTGATAAAATAGGATTTCTTTTTCCCGGACAGGGAGCACAGTTTCCCGGAATGGGCTGCGATTTTTATGAAAGCTATCCTGAAGCAAAGGAAATATTCGATACAGCCGGAAAGGTATTCGGTGCCGGATTTATAGATATAATATTTAACGGACCTGAAGAAAAACTGCAGCTGACAGAGTATACACAGCCGGCAATCCTGACTGTAAGCACCGCTATTTATCGAGTGCTTCAAAAACTTGGTTATAAGGCAGAAGGCATGGCTGGTCTGAGTTTGGGCGAATACAGCGCGCTCGTAGCTGCTGAAGCAATGTTGTTTGAAGAGGCACTGCCCCTTGTTCAGAAACGGGGGCTGTTCATGCAGGAAGCTGTTCCCGTCGGGCAGGGTAAAATGATGGCCCTTATGGGGCTTTCCCATAATGAAGTAGAAAAAATTTGCTGTGAAGCAAGCTCAAAAGGGCTGGTCACGGCTGCAAACTATAACTGTCCGGGACAGATTGTTATATCCGGAACTGTTGAAGCAGTAGATTATGCAGCTGAAATAGCCCGTGAAACAGGGGCAAAGAAGCTATCAGAACTGAAAGTGAGCGCTCCTTTTCACTGTAAACTTCTTGAACCGGTTGAATCAAAATTATCTGCTGAAATTGACAGAATAAAAATAAATGAACCTGCTGTTCCGGTTGTTTTTAACATAACTGCCGGATTTGAGGAAGATCCGGGCCGGATCAAAGAAAATCTTATCAGGCAGGTCAGCAGTCCGATTCTGTGGGAACAATCAGTCCGAAAAATGATCGACTTCGGGATTAATAATTTTATCTGCGTCGGCCCCGGCAGCTCCCTTAGCAGGCTGATGAAAAGAATCGCTCCCCATCTCAACACATATTCGGTTGAAACAGTGGAGGCTGTCAGCAAAGAAAGTACTCTGCGAACTAGCTTATTAACTTATTGAGTTTTTGAAGGCTTGGAATCTGGATTTGAAGAGGTGAGTTTTATGAATTTGGTTGGAAAAGTTGCGGTTGTCACCGGTGCCTCCAGTGGTATCGGAAAGGCAACAGCCATCGCCCTGGCCAGGGCAGGGGCTTCCGTTGTCATTAATTATTCACGGAGCGAAAATAGAGCGAATGAGGTAAAAAAACAAATTGATGATTTTGGTGGAAGTGCAGTAATCTGCAAAGCGGATGTTGCCGATTATGGACAGTGTGAGGCCTTGATCCAGAGTGCTATTGATCATTTTAAGAGAATTGATATACTAATTAATAATGCCGGAATTACCCGTGATAATCTTTTAGTCCGGATGAAAGACGAAGATTGGCAGGAAGTGATCGAAACTAACCTGACCGGAGTTTTTAATTGCTGCCGGGCTGTTGTAAAACCTATGCTTAAACAGAAAAGCGGAGGTAGAATTATTAATGTAGCTTCGGTAGCAGGTATACACGGTAACAGCGGACAGGCCAATTATGCGGCATCGAAAGGTGGAGTAATTGCCCTGACCAAAACAATAGCAAAGGAGCTCGGCTCCCGTCAGATAACCGTTAATGCAGTAGCTCCGGGATTTATCGAAACAGAAATGACAGAGGTTCTCGGTGAACAGGTTAAAGAACAGATTTTATCGAGAATTGCCCTGGGGCGGTTTGGAAAGCCTGAAGATGTAGCCGATGTTATTCTCTTTCTTGCATCTTCTGCCGCTTATGTAACAGGACAGGTTATTGCAGTAGACGGCAATTTGTCAATGTGACATCTTACTGTCTCTATGATAAATTAGTAACAGTGAGAGGAGGTGTTTCGGTGAGCGTAGAAGCAAAAGTGAAAGATATTGTTGCCGATCAGCTTGAAGTTGCTGCTGATAAACTTTCGATGGAAACAACTTTTGAAGATATCGATGCGGACTCATTGGATATTGTAGAATTAGTTATGGCTTTGGAAGAAGAATTCGATATGGAAATCTCCGATCAGGAAATTGAGAATATAAAGACCATCGGTGATATTGTTAAATATATCGAATCGAAAGTATAAGCTTTTGAGGTGAAGTCGTGCGCAGAGTTGTAATTACCGGGGTTGGAGTTATTTCACCGATTGGTTCCGACAAAGAAATATTCTGGGACAATCTTGCTAATGCAAAAAGTGGGATTTCTGCAGTGGAAAGCTTCGATGTAAGCCTGTACCCCTGCCGAATTGCCGGTGAAATCAAGAACTTTGACCCTACTGTATACATGGAAAAACGTGATACCAAAAAGGTAGATCGTTTTACCCAGCTTGGTGTCGCAGCTGCTTTAAATGCCTGGAAAGATGCCGGTTTAGACCTTTTGGATTTAAATAAAGATGAAATTGGCGTACTGGTCGGCTCCGGCATCGGCGGTATCCAGACGATAGAGGAACAGTTAAGGATACTTGATCAGAAAGGGCCCCGCAGGGTCAGCCCTTACCTGGTACCCGACCTGATAGCCAATATGGCTTCGGGTTTTATATCAATTATGTTGGGTCTTCGTGGACCCAATTCAACGGTTGTTACTGCTTGTGCAACTTCAACCCATGCAGTCGGTGACGCCTGGCATATTGTTAAGCGAGGCGATGCCGAAATAATGCTGGCAGGAGGAGCAGAAGCAGCGATTAGCCATCTGGCATTTTCCGGGTTTTCTGCAGCCCGGGCCCTCTCCACACGAAATGAAGAACCTGAAAAAGCTTCCCGCCCCTTTGATCTTAAAAGGGATGGTTTTGTTATGGGCGAAGGAGCCGGTGTAGTTGTTATTGAAACCCTGGATCATGCTCTGGCAAGAGGAGCTGAAATATACGGAGAGATAGTCGGTTACGGCATGTCAGGTGATGCTTATCATATGACTGCCCCTGATCCGGATGGTAGGGGTGCATTTTTATGTATGCAGCGAGCATTGAAATCGGCAGCTGCAGAGCCTTCAGAAGTAGATTATATTAATGCTCACGGCACCTCGACCGAGTTTAACGATAAGATTGAAACGATGGCTATCAAGAAAGTTTTTGGTGAACACGCCTATAAGCTGGCTATCAGTTCAACCAAGTCAATGACCGGTCATCTGCTTGGCGCTGCCGGCGGTATAGAGCTAATAGCTACCCTGCTGATCATGAAAAACCAGATCATCCATCCAACAATTAATTACGAATTTCCCGATCCAGAATGCGACCTTGATTATGTGCCAAACGAAGCCAGAAAAAGTAAAGTTGATCTGGCCATTTCAAATTCTTTCGGCTTTGGTGGAACTAATGCAACATTAGCAGTCAAGCGTTATCAACAATGATTTAAACGGGAAGGGAGCCAGTCATGCCTTGGTCTGATAAAGTGCAGCAATTAATCGAAAACCTGGGGTGGGGTGTAGATGATATCAGATTATATGAACAGGCTCTGACTCACAGCTCTTTTGCACACGAACGAGGACACAGGAGAGTACACAATGAACGGCTCGAATTTCTTGGAGATGCTGTTCTGGAACTGGTAATCAGCGATCATCTATTTTTTACTCATCCGAAATTACCCGAAGGGAAGCTCACCAAGCTTCGTGCAGACCTGGTTTGCGAAGCATCCTTGGCCAGACTGGCTTTCAAACTTGGCCTGGCGAAATATGTCCGTCTTGGTAAAGGTGAAGTAATGGGGGGAGGTTTAACCCGGCCTTCCATGCTTGCAGACACGGTGGAAGCTCTTTTTGGAGCCCTTTATCTTGATTTGGGATTGGAAAAATGCAAAAAATATATCCTGGAGTTGTATGAACCTGTTATGCTTGAACTTCGTGAGGGTATTCTCCGGAGAGACTATAAAACATTGCTGCAGGAGTATTCACAAGCCCGTTATTCTGTAACTCCTGCATATCATATCGTAAATGAAAGCGGACCCGACCACGACAAGATGTTCGAAGCGGAAGTGGCACTTGATTCAGAGGCTATAGGCAGCGGGTGGGGACGCAGCAAAAAGGAGGCTGAGCAGGCAGCTGCAAAAGAAGCCTGGAACAAGCTTTCACCTTAGATGGAGCAAACCCTGGTTCGTATTTGATTACGGGAGGAGCATAAAGGTCAATGGAAACTTTAAAAGTTTCGGCTCATTCCAAAACCAAGGCTCTGGCTGGAGCCCTGGCGGCGGTTATAAGAACCGAAGGGGTTGTTGAACTGCAGGCAATCGGAGCAGGGGCGGTAAACCAAGCAATTAAAGCCATTGCCGTTGCCAGGGGTTATGTAGCGCCTAATGGAATCAACCTGATTTTCATACCATCATTTGTTGAAATTTTAGTTAACGAACAAGAGAGAACTGCTATAAAATTCACCGTCGAATCCAGGTGAAGTTGGATGTAAAATTTCGGGGCAGGGGATTTATCCTTTGCCCCATGAATCTTTAATTAGGAGCCCTGCCGGTGTATTTAAAGAAGCTCGAATTATTTGGTTTTAAATCGTTTGCAGAGAAATCGGAGCTTGACTTGAGCCCCGGTATTGCAGCGGTGATCGGACCCAATGGGTGCGGCAAAAGTAACCTGGTCGATGCGGTTCGCTGGGCACTGGGAGAACAGAGTGTTAAATCTCTTCGAGGCTCAAAAATGGAAGAAGTGATTTTTTCAGGCAGTGAAAAAAGAAAAGCCCTGAACTTTGCTGAAGTATCTTTAACCTTTGCCGATGCAGCTTCCTTCCTGAACATCGAATATGACGAAGTGACAATTACAAGACGCCTTTTTCGCAGCGGAGATAGCGAATATTATATAAATAAATCTCCCTGCAGGCTAAAAGATATAACAGAAATGTTCATGGATACCGGACTCGGTAAAGATATCTATTCTGTTATTGGACAGGGACGGGTAGAGGAGATTATCAACAGCCGCCCTGAGGAGAGAAGAGAGATCTTTGAAGAGGCTGCCGGTATTTTTAAATATAAGCTGAGGAAAAAAGAGGCGGGCAGACGTCTCGATGAAACCCGTGAAAATCTGGTCAGGGTGCAGGATTTAATTTTTGAGTTGGAAACCCAGATTGAACCGCTTCAGGAACAGGCAGAGGTAACACGCCGTTATAGAGCTATCAAGGAACAGATCGATACTGAAGAAAAAAAGCTGCTATCCTATCATCTGTATAATTCCCGTGAACAGCTCGGCAAAGTTAACCGCCAGCTGCAGGCTGTCAACGATGCACTACTTACTGCTGCCGCCCGGGGCGGTTTATACGAAAAAGAAGTTCAGGATCTGAAATTTAAACTGCAGGAAGAACAGAGATTAAAAAGAGAACTGGAACAAAATATGTCCAAAAAGTCCAGTACCCTTGAGTACCAGGAAGGTGAATTACGTCTGCAGTTGGAGCGTAAAAGCCGCTTTGAAGAACAGATAGAACAGAATAATCAACGGATCGGGCAGCTGGATATCCTGATGGATGAACTGTCGTCACAGAAAGTTAAAGCCGGAGAGGACCTGGAGGAGAAGAAAGAACTTCTGGCAGATCTTGATATTGAGCTTGAAAAGCTGCGTGCAGAAATGAAAGATCTGGAAAGCAGCGCTTTACCGGGAGAAGTGGATAGGTTAAGAGAAAAAATTTATCTTTCCGGTGCCAGCAAAGAAGCGGCAAAGTCGACAATTGAAGAGTTGAAACGGCGCCTGGGCAAGATCAATATTCAGAAAGAAACCCTGAAGAAAGATCAGGCAGAATTAAACAGCATTTTAGAGAAGCTTGAAAATACGAAGAAGGAAGTAATTTTAAACATCGCAAAACTGAATGAAGAACGTACAGCTGCCGAAAAGTACGAACTTGAACAACTTAAAGAAGAAGAACAAATTAAGCTCAAGCTGGAGAAACTTGGTGAAACAGCTTCCGGGAAAAAAGAAGAACTGCATGGATTGAAAAGCAGGTTAAATCTTCTTGAAGAACAGGAATCGGCATTATCCGGATATTACAGGGGCGTTAAAGAAATTATGCAAGCCGGGTCAACGCTATCCGGCATAGTCGGTCCAGTAGCCGATCTGATTTCTGTCGAAGACGAGCATGTTCAGGCGATTGAAACAGCGTTGGGCGGCAGTCTCCAGTATCTGGTCGCCCGGAATGAAAAAGCGGTACACGAGGCAATTCGTTACCTAAAAGAAGGGAATCGGGGCTGGGCAACCTTTTTACCTCTGGATATAATTCACAGGGCCGCCAATCCTTTGGAACGTTTTCCCGGGTGGAACAAGCTTGAAGGAGTAATCGGTCGGGCGTCCGATCTGGTCAAATTTGATCAAAACTACAGGAAGGCAATTGATTACCTGATGTCAACGGTAATAGTTTGCCGGGATCTCAAGTCTGCCTCTGCAGCAGCGCGTTTTGTTGAACACAGCTGCCGGGTTGTTACCCTTGATGGAGAGATGATCAACCCCGGAGGAATCATGCGAGGGGGCAGTTTACCCAGGCGTAATGCCGGTATGCCTCTGGGCCGCCGTAAAGAGATCGAATCACTCCAACGGGAACAACGGGCAAAAGAAAAAGAATTAGAGACAGTTCTGACTGACCTTGAACAGCTGAAAAAGCGGTTGGATGAGTGCCGTCAGCGGCTGACCGGAGCAGCAGAAAACAAAAAAAGATTGTCTGATTTATACGCAGGTGTGGAGAAAGAATTAAACCAGCTGCAAAGTGAGATTGGACTGACCGAAAGCCGCCTGAAAGCCTCTGAGAGAGCTAATGCGGATCTGATTGCGGAGGAAAAAGAAATTACCGGTCGCCTGGATGAACTACGTAAGGAGATCGAAAAGTCCACTGTTGATATTACAGAACTGGAAAACAGGTTATCAGGAACCAGGGAGCAATATAAGGCTTATCAGGAAGAGAAGAAAATCCTCGAACAGAAAATAACTGAAGTGTTGGTAAAAATAAGTTCATACCGGGAACAGCGGGATTCCCTTTTGGAGCGGCTGGAAAATATTGATAATAGTATTCAAAAACCGGCTATTGAAAAAACTGAGAGAGAAAAAGAGCTTGAAAGATATAAAGCAGAACTGGAAAAGAACAGGGAAATACAATTAAATTTAAAAGCAGAATTGGAAACGATTACTTCAGAGAAAGCCCGCTTGATAGGCAAATATGAAGAAAAAAACCGCCTGGTAACAGAGCTTGAGGCTGCACTTGTTGATCTGGAAGAACAGGGCCGCAGAAAACAAAGTCAGGTTGGACGACAGGAAAAACGAGAAAAACAGCTGACCGTAGAGCAGACTCGGTTGCAAACGGAGATAAGCTACCAGGAGATGCGATTTCGAGAGCTGTTTAATACTCTGGATCTGGTCCGGACAGATGAAAATTATGATCCCGAGGAAAGCCAGTTTACCGTGGAGAATCTGAAAGAAGATATTGAGGCACTCGGAGAAGTTAATCTCGGAGCTATCGAGGAACTGGCCAGGTTGGAAGATAGAATAAACTTCTTAACCGAGCAGAAAGATGATCTACATCGGGGAGAAGCTTCTCTACAGAAAGTTTTGGCAGAAATAGACCAGCGGATGGAATTCTATTTTAAAAAATCTTTTGAGCAGATTAATGAAAACTTTGAACAAACCTTTGTGGAACTTTTTGAAGGGGGGCAGGTTTTACTAAGATTAACCGATCAGGACCATATTCTTGATTCGGGTATTGAT
This sequence comes from Bacillota bacterium, assembly GCA_033549065.1. Taxonomy (NCBI): domain Bacteria; kingdom Bacillati; phylum Bacillota; species Bacillota bacterium. The sequence continues at coordinate 62,911 of JAWSUE010000009.1, read as the reverse complement.
ATTATCGCCCAGCCACCCGGCAAGAAACTACAGAATATTAATTTATTATCTGCCGGGGAAAAAGTTCTTACGGCCATTGCCCTGGTTTTTGCCATACTACGCTTTAAACCGGCTCCTTTTTACCTGCTGGACGAAGTAGAATCGATGCTTGATGATGCTAACCTGACAAGGTTCACAAAGTTTTTGAAGCAATCATCAGAGGATGCGCAGTTTATCCTGATAACTCACCGCAAAAGAACCATGGAAGAAGCTGAAGTGCTCTATGGTGTTACAATGCCTGAGCCTGGTGTATCCAAGTTAATCTCGTTAAAGCTCGATCATCAGGTCAGGGCAGAAGGGACTAGATAATTTTATGCTCTTAGGTGATCAGTTCAAAAAAGGTTTATCCCGAAGTAAAACAGGTTTCCTCAGCCGTCTGAACAGCATATTTAGCGGTGGCGAGCTTGATGAATCATTCTATGAGGAACTTGAAGAGGCTCTGATTGCAGGCGATGTGGGGATTCAAACCACTATCATGCTTGTTGAAAACTTACGAGAAGAGGCTAAATCGCTTAAGATTAATGAACGGTCGAAAGTAAGAGAACTCCTTAAAACCATGCTGGTTAAACTGATGGATTTTGAAGTGATAAAGCCTGAGCAGTTGGCAACTCCCTATGTTATTTTACTGGTCGGGGTTAACGGGTCGGGTAAAACAACATCTGCTGCAAAACTAGCCGCACTATATAAGCGTTCTGATCAGAAAGTGTTACTGGTTGCCGGTGATACTTTCAGGGCAGCTGCTGTGGAACAACTTGAAATATGGGCTGAACTTGCCGGTGTTAATATCATCAAGCAGCAGTCGGGCTCTGATCCTTCAGCTCTTTTTTTTGATGCCATGAATGCAGCCCGGGCGAGAAATATTGATATTGTGATCGGTGACACGGCCGGTCGACTGCATAATAAGAGCAACCTGATGGAAGAATTAAATAAAATCTATCGTGTTATAAGCAGAAACTGTGAGGGAGCTCCGCACGAGATAATGCTGGTTATTGATGCAACAACCGGTAATAATGCACTGGCACAAGCCAGAAGTTTTAACGAAATACTGCCCCTTACAGGTTTAATTCTGACAAAACTGGATGGGACCGCCCGTGGCGGTATTGTAATCGGTATTCAACGCGAGTTAAAGATACCTGTTCGCTATATCGGCACCGGTGAGGCAATAGAGGATATTGTTCCCTTTGATCCCGGAGAATTTATTAATGCGCTTCTCTAGTTTGCATTTGTTATTTTTTTTTGTTATACTTTCCCTGTAAAGGAATATTGCTTTACAGAGGTGCAGATGCTTGAGAAGCTGAACAGAATTAACCTGCTTTATGACATTTATGCCCCCCTTTTAACGGAAAGGCAGAGGGAAATTATCCAGTTATATTTCAGTGAAAATTACTCATTAGCTGAAATAGCAGAAGAAGACGGCATCAGCCGTCAGGCTATTCATGATCTGATCCAGCGTGCGCTTAATACCATTGAAAAGCTTGAGTCGAAACTTGGTTTATATAAATTGTTTAATCACCAACAGGATCTGTTGGCGGAAGCAGAAAAACTTTTAGTGAAAAATGAATTATCTTCCCCGGAAATTCAACTGCTTCGTCAGATTATAAATAGATTGCGTAAGAGCACAGAACAATAGGAGTGAATTGATTGATGTTTGCCAGCCTTGCTGAAAAATTGCAGAGCACGCTTCGACAACTTCGCGGGAAGGGAAAACTCGGTGAAAAAGATGTCGATCTGGCAATGCGTGAAATCAGGCTTGCGCTGCTGGAGGCAGATGTTAATTTTAAAGTGGTTAAGGATTTTGTTGCCGCGGTTAGAGAAAGATCGTTGGGACAGGAAGTTATGAACAGTCTCACTCCAGGTCAGCAGGTAGTGAAAATAGTAAACGAAGAACTGACCAGGCTGATGGGAGAAAAACAAGAAGGGTTGTCTCCGGGCGGCAAGGCTCCGGCAAAAATTATGCTGGTAGGTCTGCAGGGCTCAGGGAAAACTACCACGGCAGTTAAGCTGGCAGCACACCTGAGGCGAAGCGGAAGGCGACCGCTGCTGGTTGCGGCAGACGTATATCGTCCAGGCGCAGTCAAACAGCTTGAAGTATTAACCAAGGCAGCAGGAGAAGGTTTTTTCAGCGTACCCGACAGTGATCCGGTAAAGATCTGCCGCGATGGCCTGAAGCTGGCAGAACGAGATGGTTATGACGCAGTTATTTTTGATACTGCGGGCCGCCTGCACATAGACGAAGAGATGATGGCCGAGATAGGGGCAATCAAAGATAGTGTCCACCCGGATGAAGTATTGCTGATAATTGATGCAATGACCGGGCAGGATGCTGTTAACGCTGCTGCTGCTTTTAACAACGCTGTTGGTCTGAGCGGTGTGATTTTGACCAAGCTTGATGGTGATACCCGTGGGGGCGCAGCGTTGTCTGTAAGGGCTGTAACCGGCTGTCCAATCAAGTTTATCGGAGTCGGTGAAAAAACTGAAGCGCTTGAGCCATTTCACCCAGACCGGATGGCTTCACGAATATTGGGCATGGGCGATGTTTTATCCCTCATTGAAAAGGCAGAATCGGTAATAGATCGGGAAAAAGCAAAAGAAATGGAGCAGAAATTACGTAAACAGCAGTTCACCCTGGATGACTTCAAGGAACAGCTGGGACAGCTGCGTAACATGGGTTCTCTGGAAGATATTCTCGGAATGCTTCCCGGAGCGGCAAATATTCCGAAGGAAGTCAAGCAGCTGTCTCTTAATGAAGACAATTTCAGAAAGGTCGAAGCGATTGTAGATTCGATGACAAAAAAAGAGAAACAGGATCCCTCGATAATTAACAGCAGCAGAAGGCGCAGAATAGCAACGGGCAGCGGAACCAGTGTCCAGGATGTGAACAAACTGCTCAACCAGTTTAGCCAGATGCAGAAGATGTTTAAAAAAATGGGTACGCTTGAGAAAAAAGCCCAATTCAAAAAGTTAAGAAAAGGAAAAGGCGGATTTCCTTTTTAAAAGACAAAAATTCGGGCTCAAGCCCGGTTAATATATAGAATTTATATTTTATTGGAGGTGACATACTTGGCAGTACGCATAAGACTAAAACGGATGGGTGCAAAGAAGAAGCCCTTTTACCGCATTGTGGTGGCTGATTCCCGTTATCCCCGGGATGGCCGCTTTATTGAAGAAATAGGCTACTACAACCCGACAACCACTCCGACAACCTTTAAGGTTGATGAAGAAAAAGTCAGGCAGTGGATCTCAAAAGGTGCAAAACCTTCTGATACGGTCAGGGCTCTGTTAGACAAAGCCGGTGTCAAGTAGTTTGGAGGTCAGTGATGATGAAAGAGCTTCTGGAACATATTGCAAAAGCATTAGTGGATAATCCTGAACAGGTAAGTGTTCACCTGGTTGAAAGCGATCGCCTGGTAGTTCTGGAACTACGAGTAGCTCCGGAAGATATGGGCAAAGTAATCGGAAAGCAGGGCCGCATTGCCAAAGCAATCCGTACGGTTGTTAATGCAGCCGCAATCAGGGAGAGCAAGCGGGTCGTAGTAGAAATCGTACAATGACCAGGGAGAAAGAAAACGCTGCAATCGGAAAAATACTTTCTCCGCACGGGACTGGCGGATTGTTGAAGGTTTACCCTTACAGCGATTTCCCGGAAAGACTGAAGCTTTTAACCGAAGTGACACTGGTGCTCGATGCCAGAACATATCATTTAGTTGTTGAAAAAGGAGCTCTGTACGGGCGATTCTGGTTAATTAAATTCAAAGGGATCGATACAAGGGAAGAGGCACAGACCCTGAACGGCAGTCTGATCATGATCCCCCTTGATCAAAGAATAGCCCTCCCGGAAGGTTCTTTTTACCATGATCAACTTGTTGGTTTGCGTGTATACAACATGGAGGAAGAACTGTTGGGAGTGATAACTGATATTATTGCCACCGGAGGGCACGATGTATACCTGGTCAGCAGAAAAAAACCCGGTAAAAAGGATTTGCTTATTCCGGGGGTCAAGAAAATTATCAGGCAGGTTGATCTGGAAAATCTGAAGATGATTGTTGAACTACCGGAAGGCCTGCTCGAAATCTGAAGGGGTAAGTTACAGCATGAAGGTAGATCTGATCACGATATTTCCTGCAATTTTAAACGGTCCTTTCAGTGAGAGCATGCTGAAAAGAGCCGTTGAACGTGGCTTGATCGAGATTAACCTTATTGACCTGCGGCAGTATACACATGATCGGCATCGTCAGGTAGATGACGCTCCATACGGCGGCGGACATGGAATGATCCTCAAACCTGAGCCGCTGTTTGAGGCGGTGGAGGATCTAAGAAATAAAGAAGGCTCCGTCTCTTCACGGGTGATCCTGATGACTCCGCAGGGCAGGACCTTTAACCAGAAAATTGCTGCTGAACTGGTTGCCGAAGATCATCTAATCTTGATATGCGGCCGCTACGAGGGTATAGATGAAAGGGTGAGGACAGCCCTGGTTGATGATGAAATTTCAATTGGTGATTATGTCCTTACCGGGGGAGAGCTTGCTGCCGCAGTTATTGTTGATGCAGTTGCCAGACTTATTCCCGGTTTTATCACGGATGAAGCCTCCGTGGAAGAATCATTCAGCGGGTTATTGCTGGAATATCCTCAGTATACCCGGCCATCAGAGTACAGGGGTTTGGAAGTGCCCTCGGTTCTCCTTTCCGGAAATCATAAAGATATTGAACTCTGGAGGAAACGTGAATCGATTAGAAGGACCTTTGAATTACGCCCGGACTTGCTTGAAAATGTCGAGCTTTCACCGGAAGATCAGGATTACCTTAACAGGTTAAAGAATAAAAATATTGATAATTAAATTATGTTATAATTATCCAGTGATTGAAGGAGGTTTAAGAATATGGACTTGATTAAAGAAGTTGAAAAGCGCAATTTGAAAGAAGATTTACCTCATTTTAATGCCGGAGACACGGTAAAAGTTCACGTCAGAGTTGTTGAAGGAGGACGGGAACGTATTCAGGTTTTCGAAGGAGTTGTTATCGGCCGCCAGGGTAGTGGGGCAAGAGAAACTTTTACCGTCCGCCGTGTTACATACGGGATCGGTGTAGAAAGAATTTTCCCCGTGCATTCACCGTCGATCAACAAAATTGAAGTTGTCAAGCATGGTAAAGTCCGCAGGGCAAAATTATATTATCTGAGGCAGAGAACAGGAAAAGCGGCAAGAATCAAAGAAAAAAGATAAACTTGGGGATGATCCGGTTGAACAGGTGGAAAGAGGTTTGGGATTGGCTCAAATCTATTTTAATTGCAATTGCTCTGGCAATGCTGATCAGACTTTTTCTTTTCGAAGTTTTTGTTGTTGAGGGTAGGTCGATGTACCCTACTCTCATTGAAACAGAACGCCTGATGGTTAACAAAATTGTATATCATTTTGATGAACCGGAAATCGGTGATATTGTCGTTTTCGAGTATGAGCCCGGTCGGGATTTTATAAAAAGGGTTATCGGCGTAGGCGGAGACCGCGTTGAAATAAAAAACGGCCGGGTTTACATTAACAGCGAGTTGCTTGAAGAACCATACCTGTTGGAAGATATGGATATGTATGACTTTGGGCCGGTGGAAGTACCTCCCGGTTATCTCTTTTTAATGGGAGACTACAGGCAGAACAGTATGGACAGCAGGGATCCGAGGGTTGGATTCGTATCCCTTTCTCACCTTAAAGGTCGGGCATTCTTCATTTTCTGGCCGCCATGGGAAGCACGGGTGATTGGTAACGAGGTGAATTAACCTTGATCGAAGGACAGTGGTATCCGGGGAATATGGCGAGAGCTGTAAACCGTTTGCGCCAGGATCTGAAAATTGTGGACCTGGTTGTTGAATTGATCGATGCCAGGATACCGGGAAGCAGCCGCAACCCGCTTTTCGGCCGTCTCCTGGAAGGTAAAAAACACCTCCTGCTTCTGCATAAGGCAGATCTGGCTGAAGAAACCATAACCAACCGCTGGGTTTCGTACTTCAACAATAGCGGTATTAAATCGCTTAGTTTCAGCGTAAATACCCGACGGTCGATCAATCATTTACTTAATTTCCTGAAACAGCAGGAAAAAAACATAATCTCATCACGTATAAAACGTCCCCTGCGGATGATGATAATCGGCATACCCAATGTCGGCAAGTCAACGCTGATCAACTATTTTGTAAAAAAATCTGTAGTCCGAACCGGTAATCAACCCGGAATAACCCGTGGAAGACAATGGATAAAAGTGATGCCCGGAGTTGAACTGCTGGATACTCCGGGTATTCTGTGGCCGAAACTAACAGACCGAAATACTTTCCCTCTGGCTGCTGTCGGCTCAATACCTGCCGGTAGGATCGATGTTCAGGATATAGCTCTCTGGTTGATCAGGCAGTACCTTGAAAACGACAAAGCCAGCCTTCTGTTGAAACGTTACCGCGAACTGCTACCCGACACTCCGGATAAAACACTGGAGCAGATCGGTCTATCCCAGGGCTGCCTGCGTGCGGAAGGATTGGTTGATTTTGAAAGGGCTTCAGCATTTCTCCTTCGTGATTTTCAGAATGGTTCACTGGGACGAATTTCTCTCGAAAAACCTCCAAGTCAGTGATAAGAGGTTATTAGGTGAGGGTATACTGAAATGTCAATTCATGAGATGACAATTGCCGAAATAAAAGAGATGCTTGCTGATTGCGAAGAACTTTCCTCTGAGGATGAAGCTCTCTTAAAGGCTGATGCACGCCGGGGCGTAGAAATTCTTTTGCATGCCCACTACCGTAAAATAAAGGCCAGGGAAAATGAAAAACTGCGCCTTAAAAAAATGCTTTCTTTCGAAAACAATTTGTATGCACAGGGATATAGAGCTATTGCCGGGGTTGACGAGGCCGGGCGAGGGCCGCTGGCCGGGCCGGTAGTCGCAGCGGCTGTCATATTAAAGAAAGATTCGATATTTCCCGGGTTAAATGATTCCAAGCAGCTTACAGCAGCTGTCAGGGAAAGATTGTTCGAACAGATTGTTGTCGAAGCGGAAGCATACTCTCTTGGCCGGGCAACCCGGGAGGAGATAGATAGGCTTAATATCCATGCTGCTTCAATGCTGGCCATGATCAGGGCGATAAACGGTTTGCGTAAGCAACCGGATTATCTGCTGGTCGACGGGTTCAGGATCCGAAACTGCCCTCTGCGTCAGGAAGCAATCAAAAGCGGCGATACTTTATCATTGTCTATTGCGGCGGCATCAGTTCTGGCTAAAGTTGCCCGGGATAAGATCATGCAGGATCTGCATGATCAATATCCCCAGTATGGTTTCAACCGGAACATGGGTTACGGAACAGAAGCTCACCGCTCTGCTTTATCCGAATATGGCCCCTGTCCCGAACACCGCTGCTCTTTCAAACTTATTTGATTTACGGGGTAAATAATGACCAGGCAACGTCAAATTGTGGGAATGGCCGGTGAAAAAGCTGCCCGGGAGTTCCTTGAAAAAGCAGGATATTCAATTATCGAAGCCAATTATCGCTGTTTCCTGGGTGAAATAGATATAATTGCTTTGAAAGCGGATACACTGATATTTGCTGAAGTGAGGACAAAAACCGGACTGACTTTCGGCAGGCCGGAAGAATCTGTGACTAAAGATAAAGTATATAGATTACGTCGGCTCGCTCATCATTATCTGCAGTCAAAGCACAGGGAAGAAAGGGCAAGCCGTATTGATTTGATTGCTGTAATGCTTGACCGTAGAGAAAATCAAGTTACAGAGATTAATCATATCAAGGGTATTGGCGGATTTTAATCCAAGATTGTGAGGTTACTGTATATGTACTATATTGCGGTTGTCGGTGGCTCGCAATGCTCTGTTGAAGAAGAATCTATCGCCTTTGAAGTGGGCAGGTCGATTGCTCAAAAAGGTGGCACGGTTATTTGTGGCGGCGGGCCGGGTGTTATGGAAGCGGCAGCCAGGGGCGCTGATTCTGCGGGTGGAGTGGCGATCGGTATTCTACCCGGTCCTGACCACCGTGAGGGAAACAGGTATCTTAAATATTCTATTGCTACCGGTCTCGGGGAAGCGCGCAATGCCATTATAACCCGGACAGCCGATGCTGTGATTGCTGTCGGCGGTGAATACGGCACACTTTCTGAAATAGCCCTGGCCATGAAAATGGGGAAGCCGGTAATAACCGTAAAAAGTTGGAGTATTTCTCCACCGGGCAAATTAAAAACTGCACAAATTTCAGTAAATAATGCCGATGATGCGGTTTCAATTGCTATCAATAAGATAAAACAAAATGAGTAATATAGTATATTTCCGGCTGTTGGAAGAAGGATAGATAGCTAAGGTGTCCCTATGCCGACTTGATTATCTTTATAATAGCCTTATATGCAGCACTATGGCCCATGCCGCTGGCCTGATTAATGGTTCCGGTAAAATATAAGTCAGTATCTGGATTATAGAAGGCAAAAGCCCCTGTTTGGCCCCAGAACCCTAAAACTTCTCCAATTGGTCTAAATGGTGAAAATATCCTTGGTGTCCATAACTTTTCTAAGCCCAGCCCAAAATAAAATTGTCCTGGAAAATATATCATGTTCCAGTTTATCTTTAGCTCCTTGAGGGTTTCCTGCGGGAAAAAGGAACCGTTAAAAAAGGCTTTCAGGAACTTCATTGTTTCCTTTGCAGTAGATACAATTCCTCCTTCGGCAGTAACGGATGCCATATACCTGGGTGCATGAATTTTCTTAGATTTATAATATATAGGCACAGGAGTGGTATCGTATATATCCTGATAAGCATAAGTATTTTTTAGATTTAGCGGCTGAAAAATAAATTCCTCAAAAACTTCCCCTATTCGCTTTCCAGTTACCTTTTCAATTATGCCACCCAGTAGTTGATAATTTGTATCGGAATAATGAACTTTACCCCTCTGGCCTGGTTTGAATTTCGGTTTTTTTGCTTTTGCACTCTTCAATGCTTGATCTAAAGGCCAGGGCTGATCGTTCCCCAGTATCAGATCATCGGCGGCTTCCCCCTTGGGCTTATCATAATAGAAGTAATCGGGTATCCCGGAAGTATTGCTTAAAAGGTGTGCAATTGTAATTTCTTTTGTATAATCAACACCTTCAAGAACATGTATCTTATCAATCAGTTCCTCAGAAAAGTATTCATAAATCTTATCTGAAAAAGCCAGACTACCTTGTGCTCTTAGCATCAACATAACAGCTGTTACATAAAGTTTGGTAACACTGGCAATAAAATACCTGCCTTCTGACTTAATATTTCCAACCCCTTTTAACCAGGAGATTGAATTATCTCCATTCTCAACACATAGAACTGCCCCAAAGACATTTTTGTTATTCAGCATCTGTTCGGTTACTTGTAAAAAAAATAAGTCATTCAGTTTTTCATTCATAAATTAAAAGTCACCTCGCAACTTCATTGTATCCTTTTAATAATGATACCTAATATATCATAATACAGGCATTATTAAAATAGCCTGCGGATTAATATAAGATCACCCCTGCCGATCCAAATTTCAGTACTATACAGTTTCGGCGAAACTGATTAAATCAACAGCCCCAGTTGTCGGGTTTCATGTTTAGGGCTCCAGCGTGAACAACCCTTCTTTTATTGCGTAATCAATGAGCTGATAACGACGCTTCAGATTTAATTTTTCCATAATGTGCTCTTTGTGTTTTTCCACAGTCTTGACACTGATTACCAGGATATCGGCAGCTTCCTGGCTGGTATAACCCAAACATATATATTTTAGAACCTCTATTTCGCGAGTTGTCAGGATTCCACCTGTTTTGCTATTGCTATTTTCGTACTCTGAATTTCCGTTAATTGCTTTATTGACAAGAACTTTCATCAAAGACGGGGCTACGGTGATTTCCCCATCCATTACTGCCCGAATAGCCGTGGCAAGTTCGGTTGTTGCCGCTTCTTTCAAAATGTATCCGGTTGCTCCTGCTTTCAGAGCCTCCATAAGATAAGGCTCATCTTTGTGCATAGTTAGTATGATTATTTTAATATTAGGATACTCTTTCTTGATTAATTTTGTTGCTTCCAGCCCGTCCATATCGATGAGGGTGATATCCATTAGAATCAAGTCTATAGCCTCGGTTTTAAGCAGTTCCAGCGCTTCGCTTGCGCTTGCAGCCTCGGCAACCACACTGACTGTATTATCTATTTGCAACAGCTTTTTTAATCCTGATCTGAAGAGTGTATGGTCATCTACAATCATTATTTGCACAAGGTTTGACATTTAACTTTCCTCCTAACCAAGTGATCTGTCTACCGGAGACCTCTGTTAGTTCTATACCGCTGCGGCATATTGGATGCTTTATGTTATTAACCTGTGAGACTCTATTAAACTACAGTCTATAAATATGCCAAGTGGCAGGATCCCGGTATTAGTACAACTATCCATGCCCGAGAGTATCATTTCCCAGTGATACCAGAGGAATAATAATGTAAATGGTGGTTCCCTTGCCGGGAGCGGATTCGATTTCCAGCTTTCCTCCCACCAATGAAATTCTTTCCTGCATAGAAATGAGACCCATACTGCTTTTTGAACCACGCTCTTCTGCCTGTTTTTTCAGATCAAAGCCTACACCGTTATCTTTGATCTGAACCATCAGCTTATTTTCATAGTATTTCATAAAGACACTTATATTATCAGCACAGGCATGACGTGAAATATTGGTTAAGGATTCCTGAATAGCCCTGTAAACAGAGGTCTCTATATCCGAAAGCAGCCGGCGATTTTCCATTCCTTCAATTTGTAAAATAATATCCCAATCAGAAGAATTCCTGTAATATTTAATCATTAATTCTACGGCTGATTTTAATCCCAGATCAATTAAAGGAGCGGGGGTTAACTTCCAGGCTAGCTGGCGGACTTGTTCAACTGAATGCTGCAATAACTGACGAAATTCTGCCGTTTTTTCTTTTAGCTCGTTCAAGTTATCAGCATTCTCCAGAAACTGCAGAGATATCATCAGGGTGCAGAACATCTGCCCCGTTTCGTCATGTAATTCCCGCGATATTCGGCGGCGTTCATCTTCCTGCGAGTGGATGATTTTTTTCATCAATCGGTCCCGTGTTTGTTTTGATTGTTCAAGTTGCCAGGTCATATCGTTAAAAGCTTTGGCCAGTATGCTCAGCTCGTCCCGTGATTTTGTTGTAACCTGTTGGGAATAATTACCTTTTGTCACAGCCTGAACCAGTTTCAAAAGGTTATTAAGCGGTTTGATTGTTGTGAAGGTAGTAATGAAATATATGCCGGAACTCACTAAGACAAAAGTAATGGCTGAAACAAGTAAAAGCCTGCGTATTGATATGGCCAGGGCTTCCTGCAAACTGTAATCTACCAGGCCAACGCGGACTGTTATATCGGGTTCAGGACCGGGGAAAACATAGGCAGCTGCATCTCTGAGGACCCCTTCTTCGGTTTGGAATTTTTTGATACTATTAATACCGTCCTCAGACTCGTGTTCTATAGTTAAAAGATCAGGCGGAAAGTAGTCTTGAAAGGTATGGGCCATAATACTACCATTATTATCCATATAAAATATGTATATTAAATCTTCGTTGCTATCCATGGTTTGATAAGCTAGTTGGTACAGCATATAAAGATTATTTGTAAGAATTGGTTCCATACTGCGGGCGGCAACATCACGAGCTATCGAAACGACTCTTTTATCCAGCTGATCGGCCAGGGTCGTAATTAAAAAGGTATGCATATAGAATATGGCAGATAAAGTTATCAGTATGGTTGCACCAAAAACGATAACAATTAACTTAAAACGAATTCCCGGGGATGACAGTTTATGGATTAATCGGAACGTATTTCTCATATAATTGACATCCGTTTCGGATCAGCAGCATATCTCTGATCAGTTTGTTGAATTCTGTTGCTGCTTGATGGCTAATTCTTCTAAGCTCTGCTGGATTTCGTTCATGATACTCCGGATAATATCATAATCTTCATCCTGTCCAGGCACAAAGGATTCAATTTTCATGTCAGCCAAAACATTTTGTCCCTCTGCATTTCTGTGCATGGAGAAAAACAGGTTTTTTATTTTCTGTTTTAGTTCAGGTTGGGCTTTTGCGCTGATAATCAAAGGAGGATTGCCAATTGGTGGCGAAGTCTCGATGATTCTGATTTTATTTTCTAATTCCGGATTGTCGTTCACCAGGTAATCATAAACCAGGCTGTCCACTGCTGCGCCTTCAACCCACTGTTCTGCTACTGCAATAATGGAACTGTCGTTGCTGTAACTATGAATATATTTGGAAAAGAAAGTGTCAGGGGTTTCTCCCATCTGGGCAAGAAGGTAACTGACGTAAAGTTTCCCTGGAAATGAAAGTGGATCTGTAAATATAAATTTTTGATTCTTCAGGTCTTCAAGTTTGTAATAATTACTGTTGGCCGAGACGATTACATAAGAATAATGGTATGTATTACCATTTACTTGTGGAACAGCCAGCAGTTCAATGTCATCGCTTTCATTTAGAATAACGTAAGACCAGCTTTCTACCAGGGCAGCATCAACAAGATTTTGAATGATCAGTTGGTTAATTTCCGAATTGGTAGATCGAAAAATAAGTTCAACGGGTTGTTCCAGTTTCTCCGGTATGTAAACGGAAAGTTTGCGATAGTTTTGCCGAATTACCGCTGGTGAAACTGTCGGAGCGATTGCAATGCGGACATAAGGTGTGTCCGAATTGAAAGAAACAGGAATATTCGGTCGGTAGTGTGGGGTGGGAACAGTGATCGCTTCGATATCTTCCGGTTGTTTTAGGTTAATTTGTGGATAAACAGGTTGACAGCCTGCTATTAAACCAGTCAGAAACAGCAGGAGGATAATCAGAAAAGGGTGACGTTTTACCTTACCGGTAAGCAAAAGGATCCCCCATGTCGTCTTTACTAAAATCTTATTTTATATACTATAATCTCTATAGATATTATAGTATATCATAATATTATTACAGAACGCAAATATTGTCAACATCCCCGGATAGTATTATTTCCCAATATAAACGAGGTGTAAGGGTGGGTAAACAACTAATATTACGGTATTTTACCTGTATAAAAAAAATCAATATATTCCCTGATAGATTTAATAGGCAGCAGGTTTTAGAATTTAAGTTAGAAAAAGGTGGGGTTACTAGTGGCGGAACTGCAACAGCAAGTAGTTAAAAAAACAAATTGGTTTAAAACAGGCCTGCGCTATGTATTAGTTTTGACTGTGTTAGGAGCGTTGAGTGGCTTAACTTTATCCATTACCAATCAATTAACAGAACCGATTATTGCTGCCAACGAACATGAGCGATTGATGGCGATGCTGGAGAAAATGATGCCGGAAGCAGATGAATACAAGCTGGTAACGATGGAAAATGGCGCAGATATCTATTTTGGAGTTAAAAACCGCGAAGTTCTTGCCGCAGTAGTCTTGAATGAGTCGAAAGGGTTTAACGGAGATGCTATCGAGATTTTAACTTTGGTCGATTTTGTGGGTGAGGTAAAAAATGTGGCTATTCTAAAGCATCAAGAAACACCTGGTATAGGTGATAAAATAGCAGGCGATCTGTTCCTCGGACAATTTCGGGGAATTTCAAATTTCATGCCCAGTGATGTCGAACAGGAACTTGAAGGTATCATCATGGCCGAGATCGATATTATAACCGGGGCAACTGTTTCTTCCGAGGCTGTTGTTAAAGGAGTAGTCCAGGCGATGGACTTTGTCGCAGCTTCTTCAATCTATTAAATATGTTTTCGTTAATATATTTTTTACACGTCCTTGTGAGCGTTATAACTTTCCTAAATGTTATTAAATTGTATAAATTCTGAAATAAACAAAAATGATTCCAGGCACGCAAAAAAGATGAAAGATGATAGTCAAAGATTGGTTGTATAAACAGTTATTAACTGCATCAATAAAAAAATGAAGGAGGTTCAAAGGTAGTGAAACGCAATCTGTTATTTTTCATAATTATCGTATTTGTGGCAGCCATTTCTTTATTAATCGTAGGATGCGGGATCCAGGATACGGCCGACCCCGGAGGTCAGGGTTCGTCACCAGCAGAAACAACGGGGCTTGTTTTACCGGCCGAAGAAAAAGGAATATATCCGGATGGCAGGTACCGGGGCACCTATCATGACAGAAAGGTCCAACAGGTTAGTATAGAATTTTACCTGCAAGACAATGTGATTGAAGAAATCTCGCTTAGAACCCTCTTCTTCGGAGGCAATGATTTCCTGGATCCCGAGAATCCTGAAAACGCATGGCCGCAGATGGATGTTGAAAATTTGTCCGGTCAGTACCAGCAATTAGTCGGATGGCTGGAAGGAAAAAACATCACAGAAATTGGTATTTTGGTTGATTCACCTGAAGTTGCTGCTTCTGATGTGGAAGCAAGCGGTGAAGTTGTTGCAGATGTTGATGTTTGGACCTCAGCCACGATGCGGGGAACCAAGATTACCAGTGCGATCAGAGACGGGCTTAACAGAGGCCGTTACTAAGAGTTCAAAATTGAAAAGGGTAAGAACCGATAGCCCGATCAATCAAAGTAACCGCCCAATTAGGCTAGATAGAAACGGTTCTTACCCTCCGACAGTAAATGCTACTTGCAACAAATGATAATAGTGTCAGCAATGCCTAATGCCTGGAAAAGTTTTAGTGACGAGGTGTGAAAGTGATAAAAAAAACATTCCACGGTGGCTATTATTTCAACTGTGAAGACAAACCCCGGGAGAAAGTGATTGAATCAGTTCTCCCACCCATGGTGGTTATACCGCTGAAACAGGGTTTTGGCCGTGAAGTTAAGCCTCTTGTTACGGTTGGGGATAAAGTTAAAGCAGGACAGATCATCGGCAGGGACGATCATGGTGTTTCCAGTCCGGTCCACGCAAGTATCAATGGAAATGTTGAAAGAATTACTAAGCTGAAATATTCAACAGGCCCGATCAATGCCGTGATTATCACGGCAGACTCTAATCCCGACTGGCAACCTTTAGCCGGAAATAACCGGAACTGGCAGTTGTTGTCCCTGGAAAAGATTGAAACACTGCTTTATTCCTCGGGAGCAACCTCTCTTGACAGTAAAGGCATACCAACCAGGTTCAAGACTTCTTCAAATGTCGGCCGTGATGTAAGCGATTTGATTATTCAGGGCATTGAAGACAGACCTTATAATCTCTCCCTGCCCGCTCTTTTAGCCGGGGAACGATGTACCCACTTTATTGAAGGAATAAAAATATTACAGAAAATAATGCCCCGGGCAAATATTCATTTAGCGATTAACCGTAACCGGCGCGAGATAAAACGGGAATTGATTCAGAAAACAGAAGATTTAAAATGGCTCACCTTCTATTCACTACCTCCCCGCTATCCGCAGGGAAATGATCGGGTGTTGGCTGCGACGATCCTTGGCAAACGTGACAGAAAAACTGTTGACGCTGAAGGTATCGCGGTTTTATCGGTAGGAACTGTTTTAAATGTCCATGATGCAGTGGTCGAAGGGAAGCCTGTGATTGAAACTATCATTGCCCTGTGCGGTCCGGGATGGAAAGAGAATATAAATATCAGAGTTCGGGTAGGGACGCCAATTGAAACAATAACCGGCATTTACCTGGATCAAACAAATTCAAATTGGATGATCATACCCAATAATCCGCTGACATCCGGAGCTCTCGCCGATTTCTCATTGCCTGTAGACAGGACTATAACCAGCCTGACAGCCGTATCGAAAAATATCAAAGTTCAGCGCCCTTGGTCATTACTTTCAGCGATCAGTCCTTTAAAAGGCAGGGGTTGCAGCCCCAATATTTATGATGAAGTAAAACCATGCATATTTTGCGGATATTGCGAAGAGATTTGCCCGGCGGGGATTATTCCTCATCTGATTGATAAATATGCTCGGAGAAACATAATCAGCAATGAGTTAATCAGGTATGGCATTTTTGAATGTGTTGAATGCAACCTCTGTTCCTATATCTGTCCCTCTAAAATTCCTGTGGCCAGGCATATAAAGCTGGGTCAGCAAAGACTTATTGAGTATGGATTTACAGAACCTGAAGCCGGGTTGAAAGAAGATACAGTTGAAAAATACTGCCTGGGGCAGGAAGGGTAATCTTGGCGATGAACAAACCGGAACAAAATCTTAATATAAAAATGCAAAAAGAAACACAGGTAGCATATAAACCTCTGTTGAAATCAATTGGTTCATTTTTTGTCAGCCCCGGAGATGGAACCCGGTTGGTTCCCGGTTTAGTTGATAATTTGAGTACCAAAAGATACATGTTTCTGGTAGTATTGGCCCTTCTACCTATTGCTCTGGCGGCTGTTTACTTTTATGGATGGAGAATCGTGGCGATGATTCTTGTTTCATATTTTTTTGGGGGAATGACCGAAATTTTATTTGCTGTCTTCAGGAAAAAAAGGTTTCAGGCAGATGGTCTATTGGTAACCTGCCTAATCTTTCCGCTGATCTTACCCCCCACATTGCCGCTTTGGATTGTTGCAATTGGCTCTGTATTTGCTGTTTTCTTTGGAAAAGAGGTATTTGGAGGTACGGGGCGCAATATTTTTAATCCTGCTGTTGTCGGACGTGTTTTTATCACAGTCTCATTTCCTTCTTATATGACATCAGTATGGCAGCATCCGATGCCGGGAGGGTTTGGTGGTTTTTTCAACTACGGGGCGGATCTTATCACATCGGCTACACCACTTATTTCATACCGGGCCGGGGAAATCATTACCTACACGTATTATGATCTTATATTTGGACTGGCTCCCGGTTCAATGGGAGAAACATTTCGAATTGGTATAATTTTAAGCGGGTTATTCTTAATAGTCACCGGAGTAAGTAATTGGCGAGTGCCGTTGGCTTACCTTGGCTCCGTGGTTTTGTTTTCCAGTATCGGCCACTACTACTTTCCAAACCAGGTAGCTCTTCCCATGTTTCAACTTCTTACGGGGGGACTGCTTTTTGGTGCGTTTTTTATGGCCACCGATCCGATTACATCTCCTTTTACCGGACCTGGAAAATGGGTTTTTGGCTTATTGCTCGGCATGCTAACGGTACTGTTCAGAAGTTTTTCCGGTTCTGTAGAAGGTGTGGTCTTCAGTATTTTACTGATGAATGCTTTTACTCCTTTAATTGACACTATTGTTTTAAAGATAAGGTTCAGACCACTGGGAAGGGAGGGCTTGTCACACAATGTACCATGACGCGACAGTAGTGAATGACAGGATGTTAAGGATTAAAAAAAATATTCTGGAAAAGATCGGTTGGTTGGTTTACATACTGATTCTCGGTACGCTCTCGTCTGGCCTGTTAATGGGTGTAAGCTACCTGATCCCATTGGAGAATGAAACGCTGGATCTGGAAACCAGGATGCTTATACTCAAGGCACTTGATCTGGAACATAGCCCGGAGCTTGCTGAGCAGGTATACATGGATAATATTACCACTGAAGAGATCGATGAGTTGACATTATATCGAAGCAGTGATGGAAGCATTGCCTTCATGTTTACCGGAAGGGGTCATCAGGGTCTTGTTTCCGGGATTTTAGCCCTGGGGCCGGATCTAAATAGCTTAAAAGGGCTTGTTATACTTAAACAGCAGGAAACGCCGGGATTGGGTGGGCGTATTACTGAAGAGGAATTTCTGGCTCAGTTCCGGGGATTATCTGTCGATCCGCAGCTGGTAATCTTACCGGCGGGAAGGACGGTTTCCGCAGATAATGAAATCGAAGGTATAACGGGAGCTACCATGACCAGTCAGGCTTTGGAGAATATGCTCAGGCGGAATATCAGGGAAATCAAGGAAAAATTGGGGGGGAACTGAGTTGGCTAGCCGTTGGTATCGATTAAGTTACACTAAGCCCTTTGTACTGCTCAAGGATGGCATATGGAGAAAAAACTCGATTACCTCTTCTACTTTAGGGATCTGCTCTGCTCTCGCAGTAACCAATAGGCTGGAAAATGGTATTGCCATGGGTTTGGCTGTTATTTTTGTAGTTATGGTCGCTTCGCTGGCAACTGCCGTGATTAGAGAATATATTCCCATGAGACTTAGAATGATTACCTACATGATAATAATATCAACCTTTGTTATTTCAGTAGATATGTTCTTTAAAGGTTTCTTTCCGGTTATCAGTAATGCCCTGGGCCCTTACGTTTCACTGATAATTACAAACTGCATAATAATGGGCAGGTGTGAGGCTTTTGCCCTGAAAAATCCGGTCGGGTTTTCCCTGACCGATGCCTTCGCGCACGGTTTGGGTTACACGTTTGTTCTTCTAATCCTTTCAGCTGTTAGAGAAGTGTTGGCCTTTGGCACATTATTGAATATTAGTGTGGTAGGGGAGGCATGGACCAACTGGTTGGTAATGGCTATGGCTCCGGGTGGGTTCTTCCTTCTCGCTATAATTGTTTGGGTGGTTCGCAGCTTACAGGGTGCTGTAGAAGAATCAGGTGCAACCCCTGCTGAGGAAACGGTTGTCGAGGTTGCTTAATCCAGATTAAGTTTAAATAAATATGAGGAGAAAATGCCATGAGCCAAACCTTATCTATATTTTTAGCAGCAATTCTAACCCATAATATTGTTCTGGTCTATATTTTGGGAATGTGTCCGACAATCGGGGTATCAAAAAGCATCAGAACAGCGACTGGTATGGGTGCGGCTGTAATTTTTGTTGTTACGATAACATCATTGATCAACTGGTTGATTTATAACCTGATTTTAATCCCTACCGGCAGTGAGATTATCTCTTTAATGGTCTTTATTATAACAATAGCTGCCACAGTACAGCTCCTCGAGATGCTGTTGGAGAAATACATGCGCTTTCTCTATACAGCTTTTGGGGTATTTCTGCCGCTTATAACGGTAAACTGTGCTGTACTTGGCGTTACTCTTTTCATGGTCTTACGTGAATATACTATTGGTCAGGCAATTTTCTTCGCGCTCGGTTCTTCTATCGGCTTTTTCATAGCTATTGTGCTGGTTGCAGGCATCAGGGAAAAGCTCAATTTGATTGGGGATCCCCCGAAGGGACTCCAGGGTCCCGGTCTGGTTATGATTATTCTAGGCATTTTGGCCCTTGGATTTATGGGCTTCGGAGGGATGGTGGAATTATAATGGACTTGCAGTCAGTATTAATCCTGGTTTCCCTGCTGGTAGGCATTACACTTGTCTTGATTATTGCCGATTTTTTGATCGGCAGTAACCAAAAAATACTGCTCAGGATCAATAAAGAAAAGGAGTTCACTATCTCATCCGGCGGCACTCTGCTTGATGCTTTATCGGAGAATAAAATATATATTCCTTCCGCCTGTGGCGGCAAGGGCACCTGTGGCCATTGCAAGGTTAAAGTTGATAGTGGTGGCGGTGAGATACTGCCCACGGAAGAAAACTTCCTCTCCCTCGGGGATAAAAAGGAAGGAGTAAGGCTTGCCTGCCAGGTTAAAATCAGGGAGGATATCATCGATGTCAGTATGTCGGAGGATTTACTGGATGCCCAGGAATATATTGCTGAAGTAGTGGTTTTGGAGGATCTAAATTATGATACTAAGTTTCTTAAGTTAAAATTGCTCTCACCAAATGTCATCGAATTTAAACCCGGCCAGTATGTTCAAATACTGGTGCCCGGTTACGAGGAGTTTCGCGCTTATTCTATCGCTTCACCACCCAGCCAGAAGGATATGCTCGACTTTGTAATCCGATACATACCGAAAGGGCTTTGCACCACCTATATCCATAAAGCTCTTCGAATTGGTGATGTAATCAAGATTACCGGCCCCTATGGCGACTTCTATCTTCAGGAGGATTCCGATAAAGATATTATTTGTCTTGCCAGAAGCACCGGGATTGCCCCAATCAGATCTATTGTTTTACATCTTAAAGAACGGGGCATGACACGCGATGCCCACGGTTATTACAGTGGTCGGACAAAAAAGGATATTCTCCTGGACGATGAGATGAAAGCCTTGGAAGAGAAACATCCTAATTTCAAATATTATATTGTTCTTTCCAGACCTGCTCCGGATGATAACTGGGAAGGCGAAACAGGATATATTACGGACGCTGTGCCAAGATATGAAGAATCACTTGAGAATAAAGAGTTTTACCTCTGCGGACCGCCGGAAATGATTGATGCTGCCATGGAAACATTGAAAAGAAACGGTGTATCGGAAGAACAGATCTTTTTTGATAAATTCTAGTCGCTCAATTGTAATGATACTTCAGAGATTGAAATAAGGAGAATAGTTATATGGAGTTGGGACTTAAGACGGATAACTTAAAAACACTGGCTCAACAATACCCTGTAATTGCAGTTAAAAAAATTGTTGAGAAACATATTAATAGTAAAGGAACAGCGATACCGATTTTGCAGGACCTTCAAAATGTTTTCGGTTATATCTCTCCGGATTTGCTTCGACGGGCAGCTGAATTTTCCGGGATTCCGGTTAACGAGCTATACAGTATAGTTACATTTTATGCTCAGTTCAGGTTGGAACCGATTGGAGAGCATTTGATCCAGATCTGTCACGGTACTGCCTGTCACCTGGCCGGTGCTGACAAAATCACCGAGTCAATTCAGTTCGAGATCAAAGCCAAAACGGGAAAAACCAGTGATGACAACTTATTTACCCTGGAAAAGGTGGCCTGTCTCGGTTGCTGCAGTCTGGCCCCGGTGATGACTGTAGATGAGGAGACTCATGGAAAACTATCCCCGGAAAATGTTCGCAAGATACTTAAAACTGTTCGCCGGAAAAACTCTGAGCAATCTGCTTCAAAGGGGGATTGCGAAGATGCAGGATGATAAATATCGAATAAAAGTTGGTCTTGCAACCTGCGGTATTGCCAGTGGGGCGGCCAAGGTATACCAGGTTATGCAGGAACGTCTAAAAGATAGCAAGTTGAAAGTGGAACGAACGGGCTGCCTGGGCATGTGTTACAATGAACCGCTGGTCGAGGTAATTGAAGCAGGCGGGCAGAGCTATTTATACGGTAACCTGGAACCGAAGGATGGCTTGCGGATCATTGACGAGCATATCGGGCACGGTAAACCGGTCGTTGAATTGCTTGTCCTGGGTCAGGAAGCCGAAACTGACGATCAGAACTTTCTGGAGAAACAGCACCGGATCTTACTAAAAAATTGCGGCCGGATCGATCCGGAAGAAATACAGAGTTATATCGATGCAGACGGATACAAAGGGCTTAAGAAAGCTCTCCAACAGATGACCCCGGAAGAGGTTATCGAAGAAATTAAAAGCTCAGGGTTGAGGGGCAGAGGTGGAGCAGGCTTCCCAACCCACCTTAAATGGAGTTTTACCCGTCAAGCCGGGGGAACACAGAAATATATTATATGCAATGCCGATGAAGGTGATCCGGGTGCTTTTATGGACCGCAGCGTTCTTGAAGGAGATACGCACAGTGTGCTGGAGGGAATGCTTATTGCCGGTTACGCTATTGGCGCATCGGTTGGTTATGTATATATCCGGGCTGAATACCCGCTGGCAATTCACCGCCTGAAGATTGCCATCAGGCAGGCTGAAGCAAGGGGTTTACTCGGCGAAAAAATTCTGGGTTCCGATTTTAATTTTGAAGTTATTATCCGGGAAGGAGCCGGTGCTTTCGTTTGTGGTGAAGAAACGGCTCTTATAATGTCTATTGAAGGGAAGAGGGGCATGCCCCGCTTCCGCCCGCCCTTTCCTGCTCAACAAGGCCTTTTTGATTGTCCGACTTCGATTAATAATGTTGAAACATTTGCCAATGTACCTCGTATTTTAAACCTGGGTGCATCAACCTACAATGTTCTCGGTACTGAGGAAAGTAAAGGAACAAAGGTGTTTGCCCTGGCCGGAAAGATAAAGCGGGGCGGATTGATCGAGATTCCCATGGGCACAACAATCAATGAAATTGTATTTGATATTGGCGGTGGAATCTCCACCGGCAAACCGTTCAAAGCAGTCCAGACCGGCGGGCCTTCAGGTGGATGCATACCGGCTGAACTGGGCGATACACCCATGGACTACGAATCGCTCAAAAAAATCGGAGCAATTATGGGTTCGGGTGGACTGCTCGTTATGGATGAAGATACCTGTATGGTAGACGTTGCCAGGTACTTCCTGTCATTTACCCGGAAAGAATCCTGCGGAAAATGCACATTCTGCCGGGTTGGGACCAACCAGATGCTCAAGATCCTGGAAAGAATTACTGAAGGTGAAGGGCGGGAAGAGGATGTTGATCTGTTGGTTGAACTGGCCGAAAAGGTGAAGGCTGGTTCACTTTGCGGTCTCGGGCAGACAGCGCCAAACCCGGTTTTGACGACAATTAGATATTTCCGAAGCGAGTATGATGCCCATGTTAAAGAAAAATATTGTCCGGCAAAAAAATGTAAGTCCTTGATCACCTATGAAATTGATACGACAGCATGCACAGGTTGCACCCTTTGTGCCAGGAATTGTCCGGTGGATGCCATTACCGGTAAGAAGAAAGAAGTTCACAAAATTGATCCCTTAACATGCATAAGCTGCGGTCTCTGCGTGAACAGCTGTAAATTTGCAGCAGTAACAGTTGATTCAAAACCAAGACAGCTTGTCTAGGAACTCTGTGAACTACCTTACACAATCACCGACTTGGAGGACCATTATAATATGCCGAAAGTAGAGATTAGCATCAACGGAAAAAAGATCAAAGCTGATAAAGGCAGCAATTTGCTGGAAACAGCTCTGCAAAATGGTATTGACATTCCCCACCTTTGTTATGATCCACGGATAAAGCCCTTTGGTTCCTGCCGGCTCTGTTTTGTTGATACCGGTGGGCCGCGGGGACCAGTTGCCGCTTGCGGCACCGTGGTGGAAGAAGGTATGAATGTAATTACAAACAATGAACAGTTAGATGAGATGCGCAGGACTGCCCTGGAGCTTTTACTGTCAGAACATTGTGGCGATTGTATTGCACCCTGTCAGCAGGCTTGTCCCGCCCATATTGATATTCAGGGATATATCGCTCTGCTTGACAGAAAAGAAAATAAAAAAGCGGCTGATTTGATAAAAGAAAAAATGCCCCTGCCTTCAATATGTGGTCGGGTTTGTCCGCGTTTCTGTGAAGCTGAGTGCAGGCGCAACCTGGTTGACGAACCGGTTAATATATGTGATCTAAAAAGGTTTGCAGGAGATTTCGACCTGGAAATGATCGACTCCTACAGACCAAGCGTTGCTGCTGACAGTGGTAAAAAAGTAGCGGTGGTCGGTGGTGGACCGGCCGGTTTGACCGCTGCCTACTACCTGGCTTTGAAAGGTCACCAGGTTACCCTGTTTGAGGGCAGCTCAAGGTTGGGTGGAATGATGCGTTTTGGCATACCCGAATACCGTTTGCCTAAAGCGTTGCTCGACAAAGAGATTAACCTGATCGCCGATCTCTGCCGTGAGGTTCGTCTGGGAGAAGTGCTTGGAAAAGATTTCACCATTGATGAATTGGTCCAACAGTACGATGCGATTTTTCTTGGTCTGGGATGCCAATCAGCACAGGGCATGAACCTGGAAGGTGAAGATAAGCCGGGTATCCTTAAAGGCATTGATTTTCTGCGCAGTGTGGCCGAGGGTAATCCCGCGGCCCTGGGTAAAAAAGTAGCGGTAGTTGGCGGTGGAAATACCGCAATGGATGCTGCCCGGACTGCTCTGCGTCTGGGAGCAGAAGAGGTCCATGTAATTTACCGACGCAGTCGTAATGAAATGCCTGCTGCCCTGGTTGAAATTGAAGAAGCAGAAGAGGAAGGAATTATCTTTGACTTTCTGACAAACCCGGTATCTGTTTTAGGTTCTGACGGTGTCCAGGGTGTGGAATGTGTGCAAATGGAGCTTGGTGAACCTGACGAAAGCGGTCGCTGCCGTCCACTGGTGATTGAAGGCTCTGAATTTACACTGGAGGCCGATAATGTGATTATGGCTATCGGCCAGACCCTGGACAGTGAAAATGCTTGCTTATGCAATCTTGAACTCAAAGGCAAAACCCTGGCAGCTTGCCCCGATACAGGTCAAACAGCAGTCGAAAAAGTATTTGCCGCCGGTGACGCAGTGACCGGTCCGGCAACCGTTGTTGAAGCAGTAGGTGCAGCCAGGAAGTCGGCAGTGGCAATAGATCGTTACCTTAACGGTATTGAAGTTAATTCCGGGCCGGAAAGCTTTAATTGCTCGAGGGGCCGGTTAGACCAACTTGATCCTGCTGATTTTTCCGAGTATCCAAAAGAAGCCCGTTTGCCGGTACACCATCTATCTCCGGAAAAGCGCAGGCAAAACTTTATAGAGTTTAACCAGGGGTTAACCGATGAAGATGTTGTTAAAGAAACAAAACGCTGCCTTTCCTGCGGCTGTCAGGATGTTTTCAAATGCTCCTTGCGTCGGCTGGCTACAGAGCTGGAGATCGATACCGTGCGGTTGGGAGTCGAAAATAAGCGCTACCCGATTAAGCGGGATCATCCTTACATAATCCAGGATCCCAACAAGTGCATACTTTGTGCCAGCTGTGTGCGTATCTGTAATGAAGTTCAGGGAGCCAACGCTCTTTGCCTGGTAAACCGCGGATATGATACCGTGGTCAGCCCGTCTTTGCAGCTGCCATTGAATGAAACAACCTGTGAATCCTGCGGGCAATGTGTATCCGCCTGCCCTACGGGAGCTCTTACGGCAAAAGGTTTATATAGTAAGCCCGGTCCCTGGCTCTCTGAACGGCTTGTTGAGAGCACCTGTACACTTTGCGGGATCGGCTGCAGCATTGAACTTGATGTAGTGGCGGATCAGGTCACGGAAATAAATTCACCTTTGCGTCAGGATATTAACGATGGCAATCTTTGCAGCAGGGGAAGATATGAAGCTCTATTTGCACAGGATTATAAAAGGATCACTAAACCGTTCGTCCGGAATAACGGCCAACTCGCTGAGGCGAGTTGGGCGGAAGCGTTTAAAACTGCAGCTTCCGGGTTGCTTCGGGTAAAAAATCAATACGGTGCAAACAGTCTGGCTGTTGTCTTATCTGCATCCCTATGCAACGAAGAGATGGTTCTTGCGCATAAGCTGGCCGAAGAAATACTGGGAACAGGGAATATTTATGCTACCGGGTTTCCTTCTGAAGTAGCAGAAAAAAATGGCAGACAATTATTCTATAAAGAGATTGCTGAAAGTGATTTCATCTTGGCTATAGATACCGATTTACCTGAAGATTATCCAATTATAGCTCAAAAGATACGTAAAGCGCTGGCGGATGAGGCGAAACTTGCTTTTATCGGCACTGCAGGAAATCGGCTTGTTAATAATTCTGCCTTTTCCGTGCTAGTCAGTCCCGGTAAATTAACTGTTATCTTGAGAGCGTTACTTTCCTACTGCGCCGGAATAGAAGATGAGCTTTCGATCAACAGTTCCGAAATAAATGAAGCGCTTGCGTCCTTACCACAGGCTATCAGTGATAACCCGGCAGTTCTGGTCGAAATAGCCGGGCTGCTGCGTTCTGCAAGAAAGCCGGTTCTGGTTGTTGATGGGGATTTTATCAGTAGTGAAGAATACGGGCTTTTAAACGAGATACTCAGCCTGAGCGGCAAAAAAGAGAGCTCCGGGATTGTTACCCTCTACAGGGGTGGTAATACCAGGGGTTTGATTAAACTTGGTTTTGCAAAGGGCCTTGCCAGTGGGAATACACAATTCGGATATAAAACCTGTGATCAGAAACTCGCTGCAGAGCAGTTGAAGCCTTACAAAGGGTTGCTTTTGATCGGAGACACTTCAGCAGCTGAGCTAAAGCTTGCTGATCCGGAACTTTTTACGGTATCTATTGCAGCGCATAATCATCCAAACTTACAGAATGCCAATGTAGTATTTCCGCTGGCTACGTACCTTGAAACTGCCGGAACAGTGCTTAACTGTGAAGGCAGGATTTGTGAATTAAAACCGGCCTATGCTCCGCTTTCCGGGAAAAACAATTCAGATACACTCATTGAACTTGCTGAAGCTTTGGGCTATCCAATTGATCCGGTGCTGTCTGCTCAGGTTGATTACTCCAGCCACGTGTAATTTGTCAACTGAAAAATACTATTTCCAGACGACCAAACCAGCAGTTCGCGTAAAAAATTGGCGGTGGAATTATGATGGTTCAAGGTAGAAAAGACCCAGAATTAGCGATCAAACGACTTTCGGTTTACTTGAGAGTGCTGGACAGTTTGATTGAAAAAGGCATTGAACTGGTTAATTCGGAAAGTTTAAGTAAAGAAACCGGTTTTACTGCCGAGCTGATCAGAAAAGATCTATCTCATTTTGGCGCATTCGGAACCCGGGGAAGGGGTTACTATACAGATTCGTTAAGACAATGTATCCTGAAAGTTAGCGGTTTGAATAATTTAACCACAGTTATTGTAGTAGGTGCCGGACACCTCGGCACCGCTCTGACCCGCTATACTGTAACAAAGAATCCTTATGTTAAGGTGGTTGCCGTATTTGATGTAGATCCGGCGATTATCGGGCAGCACATCACTGCTGTTGAAATTATGCATATCTCAAAAATGGAAGAAATCGTTGCTAAACATAAAGTTGATGTTGCCATTTTAACTGTTCCGTCGGGACAAGCTCAGTCAGCTTTTGATAGTATCGTGCAAAGTGGTGTTAAAATAATTTCAAACTTTGTGCCGGTAAAACTAACTGTACCCGAAGGTGTTTATGTCCACAATACAGATCTGAGTGTTGACTTACAAAGCCTGAAGTACCACGCATTAAAGTATATTGATATGCACCGCTAAAGGCTGGAATACATACCAAATCACTAATTGCCAGGACGGCCGACTTCATAATCGCCATTGGCGGTGAATACGGTACCCTTTCTGAAATCGCCCTGGCCTTGAAATTATTTTTGATTATTCTTCAAATATTCTTTCACTCTTTCACGATCTTCGTTTTCTTTATCTCCTTTAAAATATAGTTCAATAAATTCAATACGTTGTTTCTGCTCATGATAGGAATAAATAATACGTAAAAAGTCTCCTTTTAAATATCTACAAAACAGCCGAGCTTTTATGATACAAAGACTCTCATTTCGCATAATAATTTTAAAATGTTTGCTATTACCAAGCTGTGTTCTATTCTAAAAAATAATAAAAATCATCTAGATGCAATTAAGATTGTCGGTCCAGGTTGCGATACTGCACCGCTTCGGCAATATGCGGTGCTTCAATCACCTCTGAATCGTCTAAGTCGGCAATGGTCCGGGCTACTTTGATGATCCGATCGTGGGCACGCATAGAGAATTTTAGGTTTTGAAAAGACTGGCGCAGCAGCAGTCTGGCCTCATCAGTAAGCGGACAGTGCTTTTCAAAATGGCTGGAACTGAGTTGGGCATTACAATTTGCTTTAAGCCTTTTATATCTCGTTAACTGTTTCAGACGAGCTTTTTCAACCCTTTTCCGGATATCCGCGGAACTTTCACCGCTTTTCTCTTCCTGCAGCTGTTCATATTTCACCGACGGCACTTCAACCTGGATATCAATCCGGTCTATTAGCGGTCCCGATAACTTGGAGCGGTATTTAAATATCTGGGCCGGGCTGCAGCGGCATTCTTTTTCAGGTTCACCATAGTTGCCGCAGGGGCAGGGGTTCATTGAACCGATAAACATGAAATCTGCAGGGTAGCTGATTGTGGCTGTCGCCCTGGTGATGGTAACCATCCTGTCTTCCAGGGGCTGACGCAGCGCTTCCAGGACTTCTCGCCTGTATTCAGGCAGTTCATCAAAGAAAAGAACGCCCCTGTGAGCCAAACTGACTTCTCCCGGCCTTGGTGATTTGCCACCCCCGATAATTCCTGCTGTTGATGCGCTGTGGTGAGGGCTGCGAAAAGGACGTTTCAGAACTAATGAATTCTGTGCAGTTAGCTGACCGGCCACGCTGTGGATCCTGGTCATTTCAAGAACTTCCTCCCGGGTGGGAAGGGGTAGGATAGAGGGTATTCTTCTGGCCAGCATTGTTTTTCCACTTCCCGGGGGACCATAGAGCAGGACATTATGGGAGCCGGCTGCAGAAATTTCCAGGGCCCGTTTTGCCGATTCCTGACCCCGTACTTCAGAAAAATCCGGTTCTGCATAGTTTTCTTCAGTCGGAGTTACTTCAGGCATTCTGGTCGTCAGGGCATCGATATTTCCATTAAAAAAATCAACTAACTGTCTTAAGTTTCCGGCACCCCTGACATCAATTTCGCCAACAAGGGATGCTTCAGCAAGGTTCTCAAGCGGGAGAAACATACTAGTATCCCTGTAATTATCCAGCTCACTTACTGAGAGAGCCATGGCCAGGGTGCCGTTTATGCCCCGCAGTTTACCGTCAAGTGATAATTCACCGACGAAGAGAGCCCTGGAGAGTAAAGGGCTTATTTCAATCTGATCGGTTGCCGCCAGCAAACCGATGGCGATGGCCAGATCGAATGCCGACCCTTCTTTCTTGATATCAGCCGGTGCGAGATTGACAGTGATTCTGGAATAGGGAAATTTGAATCCGCTGTTGCGGATGGCGGACCTGACTCTTTCTTTTGCCTCTCGAACCGAGGCATCAGGAAGTCCGATCAGATCGAAAGCGGGCAGCCCGTCTGAAATATCAACTTCGATTTCAAGCGGAATGCCCGTTATACCGTTAATTGCACAGGAATGGACTTTGGCGATCATCATTGCTGTCTCCTTTGCGGTGAAGTGGCGGCATACAATTCTGCATAGCCTGGGATCCGGTGATTGTTCTATATCATTTTACTTCTCCGGTTCCATGGTATAATCCTGCAAAAATATTTTTCTATTCCCCGGTTTGAAGTTGGTATGTTATAATGCTGTAAATTATAATATTTCAAAGTCATAGTTAGACCTGAAGTTAATCAGAAAGGAGGGAAATTTTATGGATAAGTATGAATGCCAGGTATGTGGATATGTATACGATCCTGCGGAAGGGGATAGTGATGGAGGGATTGCCCCCGGCACCCCTTTTGAAGATCTTCCTGATGATTGGGTCTGCCCGGTGTGCGGTGTAGGCAAAGATGAGTTTGAGAAGCTATAGAATAAAAATATAAACAACAAGAGCAAACCGTAGGAGGATACAGGGTATCCTCCTACTTTTTTCTAACGTCTTTTTCATAATTTTTAAGTTCCCTAACCAGGTGAACAACCCCGACCACTTTTTTCAGTTCCAGGACGAAAGCAATTCCGGTACCAGGCTTTTCCAGTTTTCCAGCCTTGATTATTGCCTTCAGGACATCATCGGTTTTCTCTTCCTGAATGATCGTGAAGATTATATCCTTCTCTGGTTCAATGGGAATTCCAAGCAGCTTTTTCTGCTCGTGAATTCCGGTTCCCCGGGCCGGAATAATGGTTGCTCCCTCTGCTCCCGCTGTTTTGGTAGCAGTAATTATTTTCTCACAACAACCTTTTTTAACTATTGTTACAATCAGATCATGTTTCAGGTTCGAATCCATCTTCTGTAACCTCCTTGATATCATTGGAATACTTTTCGTTATCGGGATAATCCTTATCAGGTTCTTCATCCGGTTTTAATTCATCCATGCTGTTGTCATTGCCCTGATCGTCGTCCCGATCTTCTTCAGGATAGAGGAAACCAAGCAGCATAACCAGGATTATCGGGGCAAGTGCCACCAGGGCTATTAACCCGAATCCGTCAATCACAGCATCACGCCCTTCAATAACATCTGCAGCTCCGACGGCAAGGGCCATGATAAAGGTTACTGTCATGGGTCCTGTGGCGACACCTCCGGAATCAAAGGCAACAGCTGTAAATGATCGCTTCGAAAAAAACATTAAAATTATTGCCAGCAGATACCCGGGAATGATTATGTAGTAAAATGGTATGCCGTATACAATCCTGACCATGCCGAGAGCGATAAATAGCCCGACAGCGAAGCATAGAGTATAAGTGAGGACCGGTCTCCTGATATAACCGCTGGAGCTTTTCTCTACCTGGCTGCTTAAAATTCTCACCGCCGGTTCAGCCAGGGTAGCTACAAAGCCCAGGATAAAACCTAAAGGAATCAAGATCCAGCGGTAATCAAGCTCACCTAGAATCGATCCCATTTCCATGCCTACCGGCATGAAGCCTACCTTCACTCCCTGCAGGAAAAGGGCCAGGCCGGCGAAAGCAAAGACGACACCCTTGAAAAGAGTAAGCAGCATACGCCTGGGCATTTTAAAGACTAAGATAAAAAGCAAGAAAAGAACAAGAACTGGACTGAGAGCCATCAAAACTTCAATCAGAACATGACTGAAATCCTGAAAAATCAGGCTGAAAATCATCCAAAAAACACCCCCAGCAGCATGACCCCGATAACCGGACCGATCGAGGCAAGCCCGATAAGCCCGAAAGCATCAGACATACCCGATTTACCACCTAGAACTGAGGTTGCTCCAACACCCAGGGCAAGAATGAAAGGAACGGCCATGGGCCCCGTGGTTACCCCACCGGCATCAAACGAGATGGCTACAAAACCCGGCGGGGTAAAAAAAGATATAACCACGACCAGCACGTAGCCTAAACCGAGTAGATAGGCTATGGGAATGCCCAGAAGAATTCTCAGGATAGCCAGAGAAACAAAAAAACCAACCCCGATGGCGACTGCTATGATCATGAGTGTTGAATCGATTGCTCCACCGGATGCAATGCCAACCTGGTGGGCCAGAACCCGTACATCCGGTTCGGCTATGGTAATCACAAAACCGAAAATGAAGGCAGCGATTAACAATATTGACAGTGAACCGCGGGTTACGAGTTCGGAACCGATCATCTCGCCTATAGGCAGTAGACTGACCCGGACACCGATCAGAAATAGAAAGAGACCGGATGTGACTAAAAAAGCCCCGGCAATAAACTGCATCATCAACGCAACAGGGGTGTGAATAATAAATAGCTGGATCAATATGATCACAATGACTATCGGACCGACTGCCTGCAGAACCTCGATCATAATTTCTTTTACATCGTCTAACATAAATTGGCTACCCCCGGCATGAAAGATCTTAATAAAATAATATCTGATGAATCAGGGAGTGTCCAGTTTAAGTAAAGGTTTCCTTTCGTAAACAGGAGGTATCTGGCAGAAAAGGGCAAAGTATGGTATTATTCGCCTGATTATAAATATTATATGGAGGTATATATGCATAAAAAAATAGATAATTGGGATCAGTTTCTGCAGGCAGAACTTAATAGAGCACAGTATGAATTTGCAACAGCCGACGATGATGCGCTGCTTGGTCTGGCCGGACCGGGTTCCGGGAAAACAAGGGCGCTGGTTTACCGGGCTGCCCATCTGATCCAGACCGGTCTGAACCCGGGAAACCTTTTACTTCTAACCTTTACCAACAAGGCGGCCGGAGAAATGAAGGAACGCCTGGAACGTCTACTCGGATTTCTACCATATGAACTTTGGTCTGGTACTTTCCACAGCATCGGTGCAAGAATTCTCAGGAAACACGCTGCACTGATGGGCCGGACTCCCAATTTTTCTATTTTTGACGAAGATGACAGCAGGGCTCTGCTGAAACAGATCCTTGCTTTGCTGGAGGTCAATGAGCAGGACAGGAAATTAATCATGCAGAGAGGATTTCTCGGCCGGATAATCAGCCAGGCCCGTAATTCAGACTTTTCCATCCGCCATGTAATGGAAGAAGATTATCCGTACCGGCTGGAATACTATGCCCTGATCAATGAAGTGGCCGATATTTACAATCGGAAAAAAGAGGAGAGCAATGCCTTCGATTTTGACGATCTTTTACTCTGCTGGCTTGAACTGTTTGAAAATCAACCACAGGTTCGAGAACAGTACCTCCGGAGATTTAAACATGTCCTTGTTGATGAATTTCAAGATACTAATATCATCCAGGCCAGACTTATCGATCTTTTTGCCGGGAATGCTTCACTCTGCGTCGTTGGCGATGATGCCCAGTCGATCTATGCTTTCCGATATGCCAATATCGGTAATATACTTTCATTTCCCGAAAAATATCAAACCTGCCGGCTGGTTAGGATGGAACAGAATTACCGGAGTACACCTGAAATAGTTGAACTGGCTAACTGCTCGATCAGTTTTAACCGTGAACAGCTGCCCAAGAAACTTTATTCGGAAAATCCACCCGGTCCAAAACCGTTAATTGCAAAGGTATATGATGCCAGGCAGGAAGCTTCATTTGTCCTGCAAAATATCTGGGAACTGCAGAACAACGGGATACCTATGCAGGAGATAGCAGTGCTGTACCGGAGTTCATATCTTACCCCTGAACTTGAATTTACCCTTTCCGGGAGAGGGATCAGTTATAGAACGTTTGGCGGCGTTAAATTTTTTCAGAAAGCCCATATCAAAGATCTGCTTGCCTACCTGAAAGTGATCAATAATCCCCAGGATGAACAGGCCTGGCGCAGAATATCGCTGCTGCAGCAGGGCATCGGTCCTGCTGGTTTTGAAAAGCTCTGGTTGAACCTGAAGGATTACAGCAATCCTCTCGAAGCTGCGTTATCCGGAAAGGAATCGCCTTCCAGAGGTAAAAACGGATGGACCCAGCTCTGCGAAACATTGGCTAAAATTAATGAACATAAAGATGGAAAGGTTGCGGATCTGATCAATGGCATCTTGGAAGATAATTATGATCAGCTATTAAAACAGAATTATCCGGATCAGTACGAGGAACGGCTAAGTGGACTGGAACGCCTGGCCATTTATTCTGAACGTTTTGAAACAGTTGAAAAATTTCTTGAATCGCTGACACTCGAAGAGTCTGTGTTTGCCGATCCCGATGCATATAACGATACATATGGCGGTCAACTGACCCTTTCGACAATCCACAGCGCCAAGGGAAAAGAGTGGGATGCAGTATTTATTATCGGGCTTAACCAGGGGCATTTCCCGGGTAGGCATATTAACAACCATGATCTTGATGAAGAAAGACGGTTATTTTATGTGGCCGCAACGCGGGCTCGGCGTTATCTCTACATGACTACCTACTGGGAAGACTATCGCAGTTATGGCGCTACTTCTGAAGGGCCGTCGCTTTTTCTGAAAGAACTTGCTCCTGAATGCTATCAACTGGCAGATTATGCCAACGAGTATTAACAGGAGGAGATGCCGGTTATGAATGAACAGGATAAGCAAACTGATAAACGACAGTTTTCCTGGGTTGGAGGAACCTATTCGGGGCAGCATAAAAACGGTAAACCCCACGGGTGGGGCAAACTACTGCTGCCGGATGGAACAGTCTACGAAGGAAACTGGGTCAATGGTAAACCTCACGGCAAGGGTGTGGTCGGCTATTCAGGTGGCAGCCGGTATGAAGGCGAGTTTATCGATGGCAAACGACATGGTTATGGTCGCTACAGCGGAAGGGATGGAACTATTACTGCAGGAATATGGGATAATGGGCGGTTGGTTAAAGCAGCAAGGAATATGATCAGTATACACTCGCTTACCTTTCAGTACAGCAGCGGTAAAGGGATATTTGATATAAGTTTTGAGGTCGGCGAAGGAGAGGTGTTCGGATTTCTCGGGCCCAATGCTGCCGGTAAAACTACAACAATCAGAAACCTGTTGGGTTTTACAAAACCGGGACAGGGTCAGTGCAGCATAAATGGAATGGATTGCTGGCGTGATGCGGCGAAGATCCAGAATCAACTTGGTTATCTGCCGGGTGAAATGGCTTTTTTCGAAGAAATGACCGGTTTACAGTTTCTGAACTTGATCGGATCGATGAGAGGCCTGAGCCGTAATGGCCGACGGGAAAACTTGATTGATCGGTTTGAACTTGATCCGTCTGGGCGTATACGCAGGATGTCAAAAGGGATGAAACAGAAGCTGGGGATAGTAGCTGCTTTCATGCACGATCCGGCTGTATATGTTCTGGACGAACCGACCAGCGGCCTGGATCCGTTGATGCAAAATATTTTTGTGGAGCTCATCTTGGAGGAAAAAGAGAGAGGGAAGACAGTATTAATGTCATCCCACAACTTCGAAGAAATATACCGGACGAGTGACCGGGCAGGGATCATCCGGGAAGGCAGGATCGTTGCTGTGGAAGATGTTCATTCATTAAAATCGTCACAGCGGAAAACTTTTCTGGTTACCCTTGGTTCGGAAAAAGATCTGGAATTACTGCGCAGCACCGGCCTTGAGTTAGGCCGGATCAGCAAAAATACCGTGGAAGTGATCGTTTTCGGCAATTACGATCAGTTTATATCTGCTCTTGCCGGTTGCAGGGTTCTCGGGTTGGATGTGGTTACACAGAGTCTTGAACAGGTTTTTCTGAGATATTACGGCCGGGAGGTGCTCTCCTGATGAATTTTGCCCTCTTTAAATCTACTGTTAAATCAAACTGGATATTATTTGTTATTTTTTTAGCTGTTTTGTTCATGTACATGTCAATTATCATTTCCATGTATGATCCGGAAAATATTGAAGCAATGGCCCTTTACCTGGAAACGCTTCCCCAGGGGATGGTCGATGCTTTCGGTTACAATGCCACTGCAACAGACCTGGTCAGTTTTATCGGCTTGTATTTCTATGGTTTTATTGTTCTTCTCTTTCCTTTAATCTTCTGTATTGTGTTAACCAACCGCCTGGTGGCAGCCTTAGTGGACCGCGGCTCTATGGCTTACCTGCTGGCTACGCCGAATACAAGGATAAAGATTATCACTACTCAGGCGATTTTTGTCATAATCGCTGTTAGCCTGCTGTTGTTTTTAAATACGCTGGCCGGTATTGCTATGTGCGAGGGGCTTTTCCCCGGCGAACTGGATATTCCGGTATATTTGAAACTCAATTTTGCCACGTTGATGTTAACAACGGCTATCAGTTCAATTTCATTTTTCTTTTCCTGTATTTTTAACGAATCAAAATATGCGCTTGCTTTTGGCGCAGGCCTGCCGATTCTCTTTTTTGTAATCAATATGGTGAGAAATATTGGCAGTAATAGTGAATGGCTGAAATATTTGACTATTTATACCCTCTATGATCCCCAACAGATCCTGTCAGGAGAGCAATCTGTTCTGATGATTAGCCTTGTATTTGGTGTTATAACCCTGGTGCTTTACACAGGGGGGATAGTAATTTTCAGCAGGCGCAACCTCTACCTGTAATTAGAGCATCTTTCTTGCATTTGGAAAAGATGGTATAATACCAATTAAATTATTTTCAGGGTTTTGGGGGCGCACTTATGAATAAGATAGATATCTATGATACAACGCTTCGGGACGGCTCTCAGCGGGAGGGCGTATCCCTTTCGGTTGCCGATAAATTAAAAATAGCCGAGAAACTGGACGATTTCGGGATTAGCTATATTGAAGGCGGATGGCCCGGTTCCAATCCTAAGGATATAGAATTTTTCAAAAGGGCTTCAAAGAAGAAGTACAAGAATGCCAGGATCTGTGCATTTGGAAGCACACGCAGACCAGATATTTCTGCTGAAGAAGATTCAAATATAATAGCCCTGGTGGAAGCGGGAACGGATACGGTAACAATATTCGGTAAGAGTTGGGACTTTCATGTGCGCGATGCATTGAAAACCACCC
Organism: Bacillota bacterium; assembly: GCA_033549065.1. Taxonomy (NCBI): domain Bacteria; kingdom Bacillati; phylum Bacillota; species Bacillota bacterium. The sequence continues at coordinate 27,299 of JAWSUE010000009.1, read as the reverse complement.
TTGATGAAAACTTGTTGATGATCGAAGAAAGTGTTGCCTACCTTAAGTCGCTGGGCCGCCAGGTATTTTTTGATGCCGAGCATTTTTTCGACGGATACAAGACTAATTCTGATTATGCTATTGCAACAGTTGAGGCTGCCGCCCGGGGAAAGGCTGACGTTATAGTCTTATGTGATACGAATGGCGGTTTAATGCCCTGGGAACTGCCCGGGATACTGGCAGAGGTCAAAGACAGGGTCAAGATACCCCTGGGTATCCATACCCACGATGATGCAGGGATGGCAACGGCCAACTCACTGCTCGCCGTCCGTCACGGTATTACCCAGGTTCAAGGGACGATCAACGGTTATGGAGAGCGCTGTGGTAATGCAAACCTTTGTACAATAATGCCCAACCTGCAGTTAAAAATGGGTTTTCAGATTGTAACCTCCGAACAACTGCGCGGTTTGACAAAGCTGTCGCGGTTCATAGCTGAGCTGGCCAATATTGCTCCGGCAGAACAGCAGCCCTATGTCGGTTTTAATGCCTTTGCCCACAAGGGGGGCATCCATATAGACGCTGTGAGCAAACAGCCGGCTACTTATGAACATGCATCTCCGGAATCAGTCGGAAATCGGCGGCGCATTCTGGTTTCAGAGTTGGCCGGACGCAGTAGCATAACAATGAAAGCAACAGAAAATAACATCAACCTGGTGAAGGATGGCCCGGAGACGGCAAATGTTTTACAGCGAATTAAGGAGATGGAACATTACGGTTACCAGTTTGAAGGAGCCGAAGGTTCCTTTGAATTACTTGTCCTCAAAATGAAGAAGGCATATCAGCCACTTTTCAAACTGGAAGGGTTCAGGCTTATTATCGAGAAAAGAGAAAACGGTCAGCTCTATTCAGAGGCGACGATCAAGGTCAGGGTCGGCGATATTCAGGTTCATACTGCTGCTGAAGGAAACGGGCCGGTTAACGCACTCGACAATGCTTTGCGGAAAGCGCTGGAAGGAATTTATCCGGCGCTCAAGAAAATAAAGCTGACAGACTTCAAGGTCAGGGTAATTGATGGAGTTGATGGAACCGGAGCCCAGGTCAGGGTGCTTATCGAATCACGGGATGAGCAGAGCACCTGGGGGACTGTCGGGGTATCGCCGAACGTAATCGAAGCGAGCTGGATTGCCCTGGTAGACAGCCTGGAGTACGGTCTGCTCTGCCGGAAGCTGCCTGAGTTTAAGGAAGCGCGAAACGTTTTGAACAAATTGAAAAAAGGGGAAGAAGTAGGTTCCATGGGAGAATAATAACTCGCAATTAAGTTATTCCCTTTAATCTAATAGAATTTAAAGCGAGGAGACTGGCGAGAATTGGACAAAATAGCAATTACCGACATTCTTCTGGAATTACTGTCGGCATCCGGTGTTTCCGGTGATGAAACTGCAGCTGTTGAGATTGCAGAGCGATACCTGAAGCCTTATGCGCCGGAAATAAAAAGAGATCGTTTCGGTAACTTACTGGCATTCAGACCGGGAACGAGAACTTTGAAAAAGGATAAGATCACCCTTGCTATCGTTGCTCATATTGATGAAATTGGAGCGATGGTCACAAAAATTGAGGAGGGTGGTTTTTTACGTTTTACCGGAATCGGCGGATTTGATGCGAGAACACTGCCGGGCCAGACTGTTGAAGTATTTGGAAAAAGAAAGAGAAGAGGGGTAATCGGAGCTTCACCGCCGCATATACTTACTGAAAAAGAAAAGCGCAGCACCATCCCCATGAATAAACTATTTATCGATCTGGGGCTTGATGAGAAAACGGTTAAAAGAGAGATCAATGTAGGGGATCGGATCACCCTGGAACAGGAGCCGGTATTAATGTCAGACAGCCGAATGATAACCGGTAAAGCGCTTGATGATCGAGCCGGTGTGGCAACTCTCATAGCCTGTGCTTCGGAACTCTCCGGACTACAGCATTCTGCTGATATCTGTTTTATCGCTTCCATGCAGGAAGAAGTAGGTCTGAGGGGTGCGATTACTGCCGCTTACGGGCTTAATCCCGATCTGGCAGTTGCCGTCGATGTTACTCATGGCGATATGCCAAAACTGGAAGCAGGCAGTTTTTACAAATTAGGCGGCGGGCCTGCCCTGGCTGTGGGACCCAACCTGCATCCTCTGCTCAGCCGCCACCTGCAGGAACTGGCAGCTGCGCATTTCCTGCCCTACCAGATTGAAGCGATTCCGGGAAGAAGCGGTACGGATGCCTGGGCTTTCCAGGTATCACGGGAAGGGATCCCCACCGCTCTTTTAAGTTTACCCCTACGCTACATGCATACAGCAGTTGAGATGATTAACCTTGACGATCTGAAAGTAAGCGCCAGATTGCTGAGTTACTTTGCCCGCAGCGTTGACAGCTCTCTACTGGAGGAATTAAAGAAATGTTAGCTGAACTGAGTAATCTATACGGTGTTTCCGGTAATGAAACAGCGGTGAGAAAATACCTGGAAGAGAAAACCTCCGGGAAAGGGCTTGATTGTTATTCAGATACAATGGGTAATTTTTTTGTTCGGAAAGGTCAGGCCAACAGCACACGGAAGGTTATGCTTTCGGCTCATATTGATGAAATCGGTTTAATGGTCACAGCAGTTGAAAAGGGGGGGCTCTTGAAGTTTAAACCCGTGGGCGGCATTGACAGCAGGATTCTTGTTGCCAAGAGAGTCGTAATCGGCTCACAGACCCTGCCGGGAGTGATCGGAGCCAAACCGATCCACCTCCAGAAAGAGGGAGAACAGAAAAAGCCTTTTGAAGAAGATTCTTTATTTATTGATGCAGGCTTTAAAAGCAGGGATGAAGCCGAAAAATTTGTATCACCCGGTGATTTTGTGGCCTTCGACTCCCGTTTTACGGTGTTGGGGAAAGGCTATTGTCGGGGTAAAGCTTTTGATAATCGGGCCGGTTGTTCTATTCTTCTTGAACTGCTGCTCGAGGATAACGGCTTAGCTTTCGATGCTGCTTTTACCGTGCAGGAAGAGGTGGGCACAAGAGGCGCCTTCGTCGCTGCCTTCAGGTTGAAGCCGCAGGTAGCTCTGGTCATTGAAACCACTACTGCGGCCGATACTCCTGAAACTGAAATAGAGGCAACAGTGACTGCCCTTGGTTCTGGTCCGGCAATCAGTTTTATGGATCGGTCAATAATGGTCAGTAAGGGCTTGCGTGAACAGCTGGTGGAAGCGGCAAAAGCTGCTGGAGTTCCTTACCAGTTTCGCCGTTTTACCGGAGCGGCGACAGACGGGGGAGTTATCTCTCTAACGCGTGAGGGCGTTAAAACCGGCATTGTTGCAGTGCCATGCCGTTATATTCATTCGCCTCACTCTGTTTTAAGGGAATCTGATCTTGAAGCTACGAAGACACTGGTTCGATCCTGGCTTCGACTTCAAGGAAAGAAAGGAAAGGAATAAACTATGGAAGATACGCTGAGAAAGCTTACCGAAGTTTTCGGACCTTCGGGAGAAGAAGAGAGCATCCGGGATACGATCAGGAAAATGGTTGAGAAAAAAGTGGATCAGGTTTACGAAGACACCCTGGGTAATCTCTTTGTTATCAAAAAGGGTGGGCAGCCGAAAATTATGATCTCGGCTCACATGGATGAAATCGGCGTTATTGTTACTCATATTGATGAAAACGGATTTTTACGGATTGCACCGGTCGGAGGCATCTCACCAGGGATACTTATCGGGAAGCGACTGAGATTCGCCGGGGGGCACGTGGGTACGGTCAACCATGAAGAGATTAAAGATTGCCGGGATCTTGACTGGAGCAAAATATATCTCGACATGGGGCAGAAAGATTCGAAAGCAGCAGAAAAAATGGCCAGTATCGGTGATCTTGCCGTTCCTGATTTCAATTTTCAGAAGCTTTCAGGCGGACGCTATATATCGAAGGCGATGGATAACCGGGCCGGTTGTGCTGTCCTGGTGGAGGCGATTAAAAGACTGCCGGACAACCTGCCGCAGGAAGTTTGCTTTTTATTCTCTGTACAGGAAGAGGTCGGTTTAAGGGGTGCAAAAACTGCAGCTTACAGCTATGATCCCGATTATGCCCTTGCCGTTGATGTCACCGATATCGGTGATACACCAAAATCGCCTACGATGGCCGTATCACTGGGGAAAGGACCGGCTGTAAAAGTCAAGGACTCCTCAGTGCTATGCCACCCCTTGATCAGGAAGTTCATGATCGAGACCGCTATTAAAAATAAGATTCCTTATCAGCTTGAAGTTCTCGAACGGGGCGGAACCGATGCGGGAGCAATCCACATTTCCCGGGAAGGTGTGCCGTCAGGGGCGCTTTCCGTACCATGCCGTTATATTCACAGCCCCTCCGAGATGGTTGACGGTTCTGACCTGGATCAGTCAATCAACCTGTTAACTAAACTGTTGTCAGTATCCTGGCCTTTAACGGAGGATTTTAATGTACGTTGATTTGGATAAGGAACTAATATATCTTAATGCGTTGAATAATCTATCAGCGGTCGGGACGAGAAGGATCACAGCCCTGGTCGAATTCTTTGGCTCTGCCGAAACCGCCTGGAGAGCGCCAGAAAAAGAAATTGAAATGGTTAGCGGGATCGAGGGACTGGCCGAGAAAATATATAAAGAGAAGAAAAATATTGATCCGGAACAGAAGTGGCAAGAACTCTGTGTTAGCGGAATAAGCTGTATTTCAACTGCTTCCCCGGCTTATCCAACCCTTCTTAAACAGGTGGTAAATCCCCCTGCCATTCTCTATTACATAGGAAGCCTTAAGCAAATTACTCAACCGGCTGTTGCCATTGTGGGGAGCCGGCGCTGTACATTTTACGGTAAGGAAGTTGCCCACAAACTGGCTGCTGAGCTTGCTGCCAGCAATATTACAGTGGTAAGCGGAATGGCGCTGGGCATTGACACGGCAGCTCACAAAGGTGCCCTGGAAAACAGCGGTTATACAGCTGCAGTCCTCGGGTGCGGGCTGGACCAATGTTATCCCAGGAGCAACCAGGATCTAATGCAGGAGATTGCTACCCATGGAGTGGTTTTCAGTGAATTTCCCTATGGAGCTAAACCTTTACCGGGTAATTTCCCCCAACGAAACAGGATAATAAGCGGTCTTACCCTGGGTACAGTGGTAGTCGAGGCTACCGCTAAGAGTGGATCATTGATTACAGCTAATTTTGCGGTTGAACAAAATCGCGAGGTTTTCGCTGTACCGGGAAATGTGGGCAGCCCATATAGCCGAGGTTCGCACCATTTAATAAAAGAGGGGGCTAAACTGGTTGAAACGGTCGATGACATTTTAAGTGAACTCTATCTGAACAGGGAAGTAGATGAACAGTTGTCGATTGAACCAATTCGTCCTAAACTTGGCGATGTGGAAAAGAAACTGCTGGCAATAATACCTTATCAACCGATCCATATCGACGATCTGGTCAGGATCAGTTTAGCAAGCCCAGCCGAGGTCAGTACACTGCTTTTATCCCTGGAACTGAAAAAATATATCAGACAGACACCGGGCAAATATTTTTGCAGGATTTGACAGGTATGATAGAATACCTTCCGGAGGCTTTTTACACTCACCCAGGAGGATCAATAAATGAATCTCGTTATTGTTGAATCACCGGCCAAGGCTCGAACTATTAATAAATTTCTCAGCAATAAGTACAAAGTAATAGCATCGCAAGGGCATCTGATTGACCTCCCGCGCAGCAAGCTTGGTGTTGATGTTCAGAATAGTTTTGCTCCCACCTACATTACAATACGGGGGAAAGGAAAAATTCTAAAAGAGCTGCGTAGTGCTGCCAAAAAAGCAGATAAGGTCTTTCTGGCGGCCGACCCCGACCGTGAAGGTGAAGCCATCTGCTGGCATATCGGGCGGGCGTTGAATATAGAACTCGATCAGCCCTGCCGGGTTGAATTTAACGAGATTACCAAAACAGCTGTAAAAGAAGCTTTTAAATCTCCACGGATTATTGATCAAAACCGGGTTGATGCCCAACAGGCCAGACGTATATTGGACAGGCTGGTAGGTTATGAAATAAGCCCTCTGCTCTGGAGGAAAGTCCGCGGCGGTTTAAGCGCAGGACGGGTGCAGTCTGTAGCTGTTAGATTGATCTGCGAGCGAGAAGAAGAGATAAAGAATTTTGTAGAGGAAGAATACTGGAGTCTGGATGCACTGCTGGAAGATGATAAAACGAAGGATAAATTTAAATCGGCTCTTGACAGGCACAAGAATAGTAAAATCGGGTTGAAAACCGGTGAAGGAGCCCGGGATGTAATTGAAGCTGTTAAAAATGAGAGATTCATTGTTGATAAAATTGTCCGCAGTACCCGTAATAGAAAGCCCTGGGCGCCCTTTACCACGAGCACACTCCAGCAGGAAGCTTCATCAAAACTGGGATTTACAGCCCGTAAAACAATGAACATTGCCCAGCAGCTCTACGAAGGAATCAATGTCGGTTCCGGAGAAACGGTTGGTTTAATAACCTATATCCGTACTGACTCTACAAGGGTTTCTGCCCAGGCCCGGGAAGAAGCAAGAACTTTAATCAGCAGTAAATTTGGCGCTGATTTTCTTCCCGATAAACCACCTTTCTATAAATCACGCAAGGGTGCACAGGATGCCCATGAAGCAATCAGGCCGACTGCAGTCCATAGAGAGCCTTCAATAATAAAACAGTACCTGAGCAGAGATCAGAACCGCCTGTATAAACTTATCTGGGATCGCTATCTTGCCAGCGAAATGAATCCGGCTGTTTATGACCAGATCAGAGTTAAAATATCTGCCGGTGATTATACATTTAAAGCAACCGGATCGACACTGCGTTTCCCCGGCTTTCTATTGCTTTACCAGGTTGATGAACCGGAGAAAGAGACCAGGCTTCCTGCACTTGAAGAAGGGCAGGAACTAAATCTGCTCGATCTACTGCCTGAACAGCACTTTACCCAGCCTCCACCACGTTATAACGAAGCTTCGCTGATCAAAGTTTTGGAAGAGAAAGGGATTGGCCGACCGAGTACATACAGCCCGATCATTGAAACAATCCAAAGCCGCGGCTATGTTGTAAAAGAGAATAAGGCTTTTGTGCCTACCGAGCTTGGATTCGTTGTGGTCGAACTTATGATTACCTACTTCCCAGAGGTAATTGATGTCGATTTTACTGCCAGGCTGGAGTTACAACTTGATGAAATTGAAGAGGGCGAGCTTAACTGGTTAAATGTTTTAAATGACTTCTACGAAGGTTATTTTAAAAAGAGGCTGGCTAACGCCGAAAAGAAAATAGAAAAAGTGGAGATCGCTCCGGAAGTCAGTGATGAAAATTGTCCACAGTGTGGAAGACAGCTTGTTTACAAACATGGCCGTTTCGGGCGTTTTCTGGCTTGCCCCAGCTACCCGGAATGCAAGTTTACCAAAAAAATTGTTAAGGAGACCGGCGTAGAATGCCCCTTGGACGGAGGAATGATCGTTGAACGACGCTCCAAAAAGGGAAGGGTTTTTTATGGGTGCAGCAATTATCCAAAATGTAACTATTCTGTTTGGAATAAACCGCTGAATGAAAAATGTCCCCAGTGCAGCGCGATGATGACTGAGAATTGGAAAGGGAAGAAAAGAATTGCCCACTGTACTAATAAAGATTGTGGATATGAAAAGCAGATAATATCCCCAAAAGTTGCTGTGCAGAAACAATCCTGATAATCTTCTTCCCCGTCTATTGACGATAAAAGCATATACGCTTTGTTTACTGTTGACTCCGAATAGAGGGAATTTTTTAAAAAAATCTGCTATTTACTTGCATGTGAATTATAGTTATGTTAGGATAATATGGGTGTTGCGTGATGAACATAAATAACTGGGTTGATCGTTTTACGGCATATCTTGTTGCCGAAAAAAACGCATCACCTTTAACTCTCCAGGCATATAGAAACGACATATTGCAGTTGATATCCCTGGAGGGAAAAAGCGAAGTCGATCGGCTGGAAATAGACCATCTCACCCTTCGCCGCTTCTTGGCCTGGCTAAAAGAAAAAGGATATAGCCGGCGGACAATTGCGCGTAAACTGTCAGCAACGCGTTCTTTTTTATTTTATATGCAAAAAGAGGGAGAGATAAGCAGCGGTCGCTGGTCGGCTGTTGCTCGTCCGAAACAGGAGAAGCTTCTGCCAAATTTTTTATATTACCATGAAGTAATTGCCCTATTGGAAGCGCCGGACAGCAGTACTCCGCTGGGATTCAGAGACCGAACTATTCTTGAACTGATCTATTCATCGGGGTTAAGGGTAAGTGAACTGGTTGGCCTCAAGAGCAGTTCACTGCAGCTTGATGAAAGGTTAATAAAAGTTTTCGGTAAAGGTAGTAAAGAACGGATCATTCCCGTTGGCAGGGTTGCCGCTGAATTGCTAAAGGAGTATATTGAAAGGGTAAGACCATTTCTGGAATCTGCTAACAAGGAAGGGAAGATATTCGACCAGATATTTCTAAATAGGCAGGGAAGCCCGTTGAGCGACCGGGGAGTCCGCTATATTTTTCGCAAGTACATCCAAAAGGTCTCCAATAAGGTCGGGATCAGTCCTCACTCCCTAAGGCATTCATTTGCTACCCATTTACTTGAAGGTGGAGCGGATCTAAGAGTTGTTCAGGAACTGCTGGGTCATGTCAGCATCTCGACTACGCAAATTTATACTCACATAACCAAAGAGAGACTCAGCGAAGTATACAGACAGGCTTTTCCCAGAAAATAAGCAGAGAGGCGACAGATATGTTTGAAGGGACAACCATTCTTGCCGTAAAAATAGGAGATAAAGTAGCCGTTGCCGGTGACGGCCAGGTTACATTCGGCAATAATACAATTATCAAGCATGGAGCAAAAAAGGTTCGCAGGCTTTATGATGGAAAGGTTATAGCCGGTTTTGCCGGAGCTGTTGCCGATTCACTAACTCTTTGTGAAAAATTTGAAGGAAAGCTGGAGAGTTACCAGGGGAATCTACAGAGAGCGGCAGTGGAACTGGCCAAGGAATGGCGCACAGACAGAATTCTCCGCAGGCTGGAAGCGCTACTAATCGCTGCAAACAGCGAAGCCATATTAATGATTTCAGGAACCGGTGAAGTTATTGAACCTGACGATGGAATTGCTGCGGTAGGATCGGGTGCACCCTACGCTCTGGCGGCAGCAAAAGCCCTGAAGCGAAATACTGACCTTGAGCCCGGAAAGATCGTCAGTGAGGCATTGAAAATAGCCTCTGAAATATGTATCTATACCAATGAGTCAATAATTATCGAAGAACTATAGAAGGGTTGATTTATTTACCATGCCGACTGAAGAATATACGCCTCATGAGATTGTAGCAGAACTTGATCGCTATATTATCGGACAGGAAGATGCAAAACGCTCTGTGGCAGTTGCGCTGCGAAACCGATATCGTCGAAAACTACTTCCTGAAGACCTTCAGGAAGAGATTATACCGAAGAATATTATAATGATCGGTCCCACTGGTGTGGGAAAAACTGAAATTGCCCGGCGCCTTTCCCGGTTGGTAAATGCACCGTTTGTAAAGGTTGAAGCAACGAAGTTTACCGAAGTGGGATATGTTGGACGCGATGTTGAATCCATGGTCCGCGACCTGGTCGAAACAGCTATTAGGATCGTAAAGAATGAAAAGATGTCCGAAGTTCAGGAGAAAGCGGAGGTCAACGCAAGTGAGAACTTGATTGAGGCTTTAGCACCGCTACCGAAGAAGAGGAGAAGATCAACGAATCCACTGGGCTTTCTTTTCCAGGCTGCCCCTATTCAGGAGGAGAGTTCTGCAGATGACGCAGCCTTCTTCGATAGGCTGGAAAAAGCAAAGGAAGAGCAAAAAAGATTAAAAGAGCGTTTGCTAAACGGCGAATTAGAAGACTACCCTGTGGAGATAGAGGTTGAAGAAAGAAAACCTCCCATGGTTGAACTCTTTACCGGACAGGGTATGGAAGAAATGGGTATTAACCTGCAGGATCTGCTCGGTAATATTGTACCGCCTAAAAAGAAAAAAAGGAAAGTGCCTGTCTCTGAAGCAAGAAAAATACTGGAGCAGGAAGAGGCTCACCGACTGGTTGATATGGATGCCGTAACTATTGAAGCTTTGAAAAGAGCAGAACAGTTGGGAATTATATTTCTTGACGAAATTGACAAAATTGCGGGTAAAGATTATCATGGATCTGGTCCGGATATTTCAAGAGAAGGTGTCCAACGCGATATCCTGCCAATTGTGGAAGGTTCTACCGTTGTGACTAAATACGGTCCGGTAAAAACTGATCATATTCTGTTTATTGCAGCAGGAGCGTTTCATGCAACAAAACCCTCCGATTTAATCCCCGAGTTGCAGGGCAGATTTCCGATCAGGGTTGAACTGAACAGCCTGACCGAAGATGATTTTAAACGGATCCTTACAGAACCGAATAATGCTTTGATCAAGCAATACAAAGCACTTTTGGAGACGGAAGGGGTGAAGTTGAATTTTACTCAGGAGTCGATCGAAGAGATCGCTCGCACAGCTTGTTACCTGAACCAGGAAATGGAAAATATTGGAGCACGCAGGTTACATACAATTATGGAAAAATTACTTGAAGACCTGGCATTTGATCTTCCTGAATCAGGAGGAAATGAAGAGATAACAGTTAATCTGGAATACGTTCAGGGCAAGCTGCAAAAGGTTGTCAAGGATAAAGATTTAAGTAAATATATTTTATAAATGAAAAGTAATGAAATGAAAGGTGGGTGAATGACGTGATTTCTTCTCCTTTACTTGAGAAGACTCGTCGAATCAACAAGATACTTCAGAAATCAGCAGGGCGCCACGTAGATTTTAAGGAGGTAGCTGAAGTCCTTAAAAATGTTATCCATGCCAATGTCTACATCGCAGACAAGCACGGTGTTATTTTAGGATGGTCGTTGGTTGACGAGTTTGAATGTGAATTGATGGTAAACAATGTTTTAGAAGATGGTTATTTCCCGGAAAGCTATAATGATTTTCTGCTTCGTGAAGATGAATCCCGGGTTAATTTGCGTCAGAAAACAAATGACTGTGTCTTTTTGGATGCAGAAAGATGTCTTTTTGCAAATAAAATTACCACTATAATCCCAATCCTCGGTGGTGGCGACCGCATTGGAACCCTTCTGCTGGCCCGTTTTAACGAGCTTTTTGATGCAGAGGATCTGATCCTTGCCGAGACTGGAGCAACAGTTGTCGGTATGGAAATTCTCCGTGCCAAATCAGAAAAGATTGAAGAAGATGCCCGGAATAAAGCAGTGGTACAGCTTGCTGTAGCAACCCTGTCGTATTCTGAGCTTGAAGCAGTAGAACACATCTTTGAAGAGTTGGGTGGTTCCGAAGGTTTGCTTGTTGCCAGTAAAATTGCAGATCAACTGGGAATAACCCGTTCAGTTATCGTCAACGCCCTGCGCAAGTTTGAAAGCGCAGGAGTTATTGAATCCCGTTCTCTCGGCATGAAAGGAACCTATATCAAGGTTTTGAATCCCTTCCTGCTGGACTATCTGGCTAAAAAGAATAAGCCTTACTAAGACGGGGATTGAAAAACAAGCAGGCAGCCGGGGCGGCTCTTTTTAAAAGAGGCGCCCCGTTTAGTTAGCACCCTGTTTCTTTAATATTTTTGTTTCAAATAATTAACATGAACAGTGATTAAAGCAGGGTTTTCTCTTACAAATGGTAAATATATATTTTTTATGATTATATCCAATTAAAATGCAGTGCCCTGATCTAAATAAAAATAATAGTTAGGAAGTGCTGCCTTGAGCAATAACCCGGAAATTAAGGTTGTCCAAAACCGGTCTGACAGGAGGTGTTTCATCGAGCTTCCCTGGATGATCTACCAGAATGATCCTAACTGGATACCCCCACTGCTGTTTGATATGCACAATACCATGAACCCGGCTAAAAATGCTTTGCTTCGCCTGGGACCCAGCCGTTTTTTTCTCGCCCTGCAAGATGGGAAACCGGTTGGTCGGCTTGGAGTAGGCATTGATTGCCGGTTAAATGAAGCAAAGAAAGAAAATCTAAGCTACTTTACCCTATTTGAATCAATCGATTCTTACCCGGTTGCAGAGACGCTATTTGATGCAGGTGTCAGTTGGCTTCGGGAACAGGGCGCTGATTTGGTTACCGGGCCTCAGTCGCCAAGCAATGGCGACGATTACCGCGGTCTGCTTATCGAAGGTTTTGATAAGCCGCCGGTTTTATTGAACTCATATAATCCTCCATATTTTGTCCGGTTGATCGAAAAGTATGGATTTGCCAAGCAGTTTGACCGTTATGCTTACTACTATGATATTGACGGCGAACCCCAGGAGAGGTTAAAGCGGGGTGTCGAGATTGTTCAGAAGAGATATGGTTTTAAAGTCCGCAAACTTGATCTGAAAAACCTTGATCGCGAGATGGTAGTAATCAAGGATGTAATCGATCTATCCATGCCCGACTGGCCGGATATGATCCCGCCCAGTGATGAAGAAATTGAAGCTGAAGCAATTAAACTAAAACAGTTTGCCATTCCCGATCTGGTTCTTTTCATTGAAAACAGTGAAGGTGAATGCCTCGGATTTTCTGTAACCCTTCCTGATTATAACGAAGTGTTGGCCCGTTTGAATGGACGGCTTTTCCCTATAGGGTTTATAAAATACTTATGGTATAAACGGAAGATAAAAGGAGTTCGAATGTTTGTCCTTTTTGTCACTCCCCAAGGGCGCCGACGGGGTGTTTCAGCTGCTTTGTACTACCACACTATGCAGAATGCCCGCAAGCTTGGGTTCAGGTATGGTGAAGGGTCTACAATCCATGAATTTAACAAGAGGATGAATTTGGATGCATCAAAGGCCGGTGGAGAGCTATATAAAAAATACCGGATATATCAACTTAAATTATGAATATAGCAGGAGGTTAAAAATGCTGATAAATAATTCCGAATTAACAAACCATGAGCCGGTGATCATAAGCAGTTCAGACGAAGGATTGATTTTTGAACCACTTCTGGATAAAATCCGCAAAGTGGCCGGGGGAACTAATACCATAACATTTGTCGGTTCAGCTGCAGGTAATTCTGATAAAGAATCGGTAACGATAGGCTGGGGAGAACTGCACAGGAATGCCCTGGCAATGGCGGCAATTCTTCAAAATAAAGGAATACAGGCCGGCGATCACATTGCCCTTCTCGGTCCGACAACCAGGAACCTGGTTACCGCTATCCAGGCAGTATGGCTGGCCGGAGGCAGCGTCAGCATGCTGCCCATCCCGATGCGGTTTAGTTCAGTTGAAGAATTTGCCAACCAGACCAGGGCTTTAATGCTCCATGGAGATATAAGCCTTTTACTGCTTGATCCCGATCTTGCAGCATTTCATGAAGTTAAACCCGGCGATCCACCAGTTTTACTCTTGGATGAACTCCTGCCCGGTGAAGGGCGGCCAAATGCTGAAGATTACAGAGAAGTTCCTTGTGATCCGGAAAGATTAGCTGTATTGCAGTTTACATCAGGTTCTACTTCCAATCCCAAGGGAGTAATGCTGCCCTACAGGGTTCTCGAAGCCAATACAACAGGGATGATTGCATCTGCAGAAGTGGTTCCCGATGATATATTTGTATCATGGCTCCCCCTTTATCATGATATGGGTTTGATCGGCCTGCTAACAGTTCCCATGACGGTTGGATGTTCCCTGGTACTGGCCTCCCCCCAGGATTTTCTGAGCAGACCGGCTGACTGGATGCGCTGGATGCATAACTTTAAAGGAACGGTTACTTCAGGTCCGAATTTCTCCTGGGTTCTGGCAGCACGCGCTTTCAAACGGATGACAGATACGGGAGAAATGCTTGATCTTTCGGGTATCCGACTAGCCCTGAACGGTGCCGAGCCTGTCGATCCCGATGTGGTTGAGACTTTAATCGAAACGTCGGCACCGCATGGATTCCGGGCTGAAGCAGTTTTCTGTGCATTTGGAATGGCGGAGTTATCACTGGGTGGTACTTTTCCGCCACCCCTGAGGGGAATGGCTACCGATGCGGTTGATCGTAAAGCTCTGGAAGAGGAAAAAATAGCCAGGCCCGCTGATCCAAAAGATGAAAAAACCCGGCGATTTCCCTTATTGGGTAGTCCCATTCCCGGTCTGGAAATGCGCATATGCAGTCTCGAAACAGGCGAGCTGCGGGGGTTAAGAGAAGTTGGTGAACTTCAGATCAGGGGCACTTCGGTTATGACCGGTTACTACAATCAGCCTGATTTAAATGAAACCCTGTTCACAGATGGATGGCTGCGTACCGGTGATCTGGCATATTTTGTAGAAGGACCAGGTGGTGCTGAGCCGGAATTAGTCATCTGCGGCAGGATTAAAGATGTGATTATAATTTCTGGCAGGAATATTTTCCCTGAAGATATCGAGCGGGCTGTTGGTAGTGTGGAAGGTGTCAGGGCTGGTAATGTCATTGCCTTTGGTGTTGAGGGCAGTAAAAGAAAAGAGACAATTGTCGTTGTTGCTGAAATTAGAGCCGATGACCATGCAGCTGTCAGAAGGGCTATTCGAGAACAGGTCGTAGGGGTGGTCGGTTTTCCACCGCGTGATATCATGCTTGTTCAGCCTGGAACACTGCCGAAAACAAGCTCCGGAAAACTGCAGCGCAATCTTTGCCGCCAACAGTACCTGAACAAGGAATTAAAAACGGTTGAATAATTTTTGTCCATAAAGAGGAAAGTGGGATGCATATTCCCGCTTTCTTTTTTATTCAGTGAAAGCCGAATAGAAGCGTTATCAGAAAGCCGGTTAACATAACCACTGCCAGCAGTGGAAGGGTAAGTAAAACTATTTTCTTGATATCGCCCTTGCAATACTCCTTGGTTAATGAAAAACAGGGATGAGCAGGTGACACGATATGTCCCGAAGTTGAGCTGGCATATAGGTAGGCCAGGTATGCTGCATAGGCGGCTGCGCCGGTTGGAATGAGCGGCATAAACATGGGGAAGAGGATAGCCACGCTGGCCGAATTGTCTCCGGTCAGCATGCCAACCAGAAAAGGTATGAAGGTGAGCAATATTATAACCGGCACTCCTTTATCGAGAACCAGGTTTGTCAGATCGATAATAACTGCGGTACTTTCAAGCATTTCCTTGTAGACCATGATTCCAATGATCACAAAAGCCACCGGAATTTTTATGCCCGGTATGATCATGGTCTTAACCCGGGATAAGAATACATTAAAGCGTTTTTGGGATGGCAGATAATTTGCCAGAGCCAGAATTATACCGGCGGTTAAAGCCAGTGGAAAATATATATTAAAGAAAACTACCAGCACCATGACAAAAAGAAGAGGCATAATACTCCTGATAAGCTGCCACGTTTTTTCCCATGATATCGAGAGACCCCTGGTTCCGGTTGAATAATTCCTGAATAGAAAAAAGAAGCCAAAAACTACTCCAACGGTAGTTAAAGGAAGGTTATGCAGCACATATCGGCCTATGTTTATCTCTGAAAGCTGGGAGGCAAGGATTAAGCTGGGGAAAATGGGGAGTATGAAATAAAAGACATGTCTGAACCAGATATTGATCACTGCCTGTCGCTCTGCAGGCATCTTTAACTGGGTGCCCGCTTCGACGCATAATGGAGCAGACAGCACTGCCCCGCCGGGAACGGTGAGCATACCGATCAGGGCCGGCATGGCTACGGCAATTACCCTTATATCAGCAACGAGAGAATGCAAATTATTGATGATTTCTTCAAGCGTGCCGGTTTCTTTCAGGATATGTCCCAAGACACCCAGTAGCAGGATGCTGATTACCAGCATTATAGTGATATCATTCCACAAGCCGTTAATAAATACTCTAAAGAAATCCTCAGCAGTGAGAGAGGATAGCAGGCCAAGTGATACAGCCCCGATTAACATGGTTAACCCGATATTTAATTTCTTGTAGATTCCCAGAATAATTATAATGATTGAACCGGTTAGAGCAATATACCAGGGCATTTTTTCACCTGCCGTATTTAAATAATCATAAGTTATCAGAATCGAGATAATACAAGATACATTTTAACATAAAAAAGAAGCACATATTACGCAGTGCTTCTTTTTTATGGTGCCGAAGGTGGGAGTTGAACCCACATGCCCGGAGGGCGCACGATTTTGAGTCGTGTGCGTCTGCCAATTCCGCCACTTCGGCCTGATAGAGAAATATTAGCACATTAGCCCGGGTAAATCAAGATTTGCACTGCCATTATAGTATGAGCAGAATATTTCCTGAATTAATTAAGATTTACTGATAATTGAAGTAAGTTAATAAATTCACAAAGCAGGGATAGAAATTTGCCCATCGAAAATATTAACTGATAAAAGTATTTTTTATTTTGATTATTTTAAAAGGGGTGACAGGTAGATGAGCGAGTTAATTAAAGGCGGAGCGTTCTTACTGGGTCCGGTAGATGAAAACACTGTTTTTACACCCGAAGATTTTGATGATTTTCACATGATGATTAAAAAGACCAGCTATGATTTTATGAAGAACCAAGTTGAACCGAAAATTGATGAACTTGAAGTAATGGCCGAGGGTGTAATGCTTGGATTACTGCGCCAGGCAGGTGAATTAGGCTTGATTGGCAGTGATATACCGGAGGAATTTGGTGGTGAAGAAGCCGATAAAATAACCACGATGATAATAACCGAAAATGCTTCAATCTGCGGTGGTTCATTCGCAACAGCTTTTGGAGCCCATACCGGTATAGGAACCCTTCCGATCGTTTACTTTGGAAATGAAGAGCAGAAGAAAAAATACCTTCCCGGATTGGCTACCGGTGAAAAAATTGCAGCATACGCACTAACCGAGCCGGAAGCAGGTTCCGATGCTTTGAATATCAAGACCAAAGCTGTTTTGTCCGATGATGGTAAACACTATATATTAAATGGTGCAAAGCAGTATATAACAAATGCATCCTGGGCGGATGTAATAGTGACATATGCCAAGATTGACGGAGAAAGATTTACGGCTTTTATAGTTGATGCTGACACCGAAGGAGTCTCCATTGATCCAGAAGAGAAAAAAATGGGGATAAAGGGATCTTCAACATGCAGTGTTATTTTTGAAAATGCCAGGGTGCCGGTAGAAAATATGCTATGGGAAGAAGGAAAGGGGCACCAGGTAGCTTTCAATATCCTCAATATCGGTCGGTTTAAGCTGGGCGCCGGCTGTGTCGGCGGTGCAAAAAGGGTGATTGAGTTCGCAACAGAATATGCTCTGCAGAGAGTGCAGTTTAAACAGCCAATCGCCCAATTCAACATTATTAAAAATAAAATTGCCAATATGGCAATCCTGGAATATCTGATGGAGAGCCTGGTCTACCGTATAGGTGGTCTGATTGATGAAAAGCTTGAAGAAGTAAAGTCGGGTGGAGCGGCTATGTCCGATATAGTTCAGGCAATCCATGAATACGCAATCGAATGCTCAATATCAAAGGTCTTTTGCTCCGAAGGCATGGATTATATTGCTGATGAAGGTGTGCAGATTTTCGGAGGTTACGGATACGGACAGGAATACCCGGCAGAGCGCTCATATCGTGATAGCCGGATCAACCGTATATTTGAAGGGACCAACGAGATAAACCGGATGCTAATTCCAGGCACCTTGCTGCGTAAAGCTATGAAAGGTGAAGTACCCTTCATGGAAGCGGTAATGGGGTTGGGTGGTGAGCTTGCCAAACTGAAAGAAGCCCAAATACCCGAAAGCAGTCCGGAAAGAGAAGAGTTCTATCTGGATAATATGAAAAAGCTATTCCTGTTGGCTGCAGGTAACGCTGCCAGGGAATTTGGCGAGAACCTGACCAACGAACAGGAAATTCTCTGTCGGTTGGCCGATATGGCCATGGAAATTTTCGCAGCTGAAAGCGGTCTGCTCAGGGCGAAGAAGATGATGGCTAAAGGTGAGAGTGAAGAATCCAGGCTGGCAATGTCTATGACCCGCTGTTTTATCAATGACATGGTTCCAAAGATGGATACATGGGCTAAAGAAATAATTGCGGGGACCCTGACAGATGAGGCTGCCGGAAAGGCTTATTCCGGAGCCCGTCTGCTGACCAGATTTGAACCGATTAATACATATACCCTGAAGCGTGAAATTGCCGATGCAGTATATGATCATAAAAAATATTTCCTTGACCGGCTCTAAACCTAGATAGCGATTAGAAAAAAGAACAAGATAAAGGGAGTAGCTAGTTTATAGCTACTCCCTTGGTATCAGCAGACATAAAAAAATTAGATTGCTCTCTCGATTTTTCCGCCTTTTATGCAGCGGGTGCAGACGTTCACCCGTTTTGGAGAACCATTTAACATAATTTTAATTCTTTGCATGTTTGGACGCCATCTTCTTTTAGTTTTAATATTCGAGTGGCTGACCTTGTGTCCGGTTGTTTTGCTTTTATTGCAAACCACGCATATTTTCGCCATATTTTTTACCTCCCGTGCCTTAAGTGTCACGCGTTCTATTGTAGCACATCAATTAATATCAAACAAGAATTTTTTAATTATGCAGGTTATTATGATAAAGTAGCGAAAATAAACGAGGATTGTTTAATATTAAACCTGCCAAAGGGGGAAATATTTTGACCAGAGCAATTTATCCGGGAAGCTTCGATCCGGTAACAAAGGGGCATCTCGATATTATCATCAGAACCAGCAGAATTATGGACCATCTTACAGTAGCAGTCTTGGATAACCCGCGAAAAATAGCTACCTATGAGATTGAAAAGCGATTGGAAATGCTAAAAATGGTAACTTCACATTTACCTAATGTTGAAGTTGAATATTATAAAGGTTTGCTCATAGATTATGCCAAGCAGAAAAATATTAATATAATTATTAAAGGCCTGAGAGCAATATCTGATTTTGAATTTGAGTTTCAGATGGCTTTGGTTAATCAAAAACTGGATCCTTCAATTGAAACTCTTTTCATGATGACAAACAGTAAATACTCCTTTCTCAGTTCAAGTATTGTTAAGGAAATCGCCTTACTTGGCGGCGATATAAGCAACCTGGTTCCACCAGAGGTTCATGATATAGTTAAGTCGAAATTTAATTACACAGATTAAACTGAATCAGTGAGGATGTTGAAATCATGCGGTATTTTTCGGGTTTGTTGGCAGTTTTACCACCAACCGGTGGACTCATATTTTTTGGTATTTTTACAATTATTATTGGTTTAACATCAATTATTTATCCACGCCTTTTCTGGTATCTAAGAATCGGGCGCAAGATTGGTCAGGTGCCACCCCAGAATCTTTATCTTCTGGTTCTCAGGTTTGGCGGTTTACTGGTTGTAATACTGGGTATAGTGATGATCAGCTATGCCAGGCAGTTTGGAATGCAATAATTAATAAAGCAAAGGCTTAATCCAGATGAACCACTACTACAAAAATAAAATCAGACCTGTTTTGAAGAACAGCAGGCTTGTCCAATGCATACTGGCGATTATGGTCCTATTTGTTTTGGGATTATTTATCAGGATCGATTATTATATCATGAGGCCGAGCAGGGCAGTGGAACTTCGCCCCATAATCACCGTGGAGAATGCCGATCCCGATGACCATGGAATATTTTACCTGGTAACCGTTAACCAGCAGAGAGCAACTGTAACGACCGCTCTCTTTGCTTACTTCCATCCTTACATGGATTTAAGGCCGGCGGAAAGAGTAATCCCAACCGGGATGGATGAAGAAGAATACCGGGAACTGCTTGAAGAGTATATGATCGAGAGCCAGATGCTTGCCCAGGTTGTCGCCCTGCGCAGATCCGGCTACCAGGTTGAAATTGTCAGTGACGGTGTGGAAGTTGTCGGTTTTCTGGAAAATGCTCCTGCCGAAGATTATCTGATGATCGGAGATCGTATCCTTGAGGTTGACGGAGATGAGGTTTTCCTGGCCTCCGAAGTTTCACTGCTTGTCCAAAATAGAGAAGCGGGAGAAGAGGTTACCCTGGCGATCAGCCGTAACGGGACAGTCTTCAATATAACTGCGCCAACAGGAGCACGTCCTGATGATGAAACAATACCACAGTTGGGTATCTATATTCGTACTTTGCCATGGGAGCCAATTATCCCGCTGGATATTGATATGGAAACGGGCAATATTGGCGGCCCCTCAGCCGGCTTAATGTTTGTATTGGAGATTATCAACCAAATTGTACCTGAAGATATTTCTGCAGGAAAAATGATTGCCGGAACAGGATCTATAGATCTCCAGGAAAGGGTGGGGACGATAGGAGGGGTTGTTCAAAAAGTTGTCGCCGCGGAAAGAGCAGGCGCTGAATATTTCATATTACCCAGAGATAACTATGAAGAAGCTAAAACAGCGGCAAGAAATATTGCATTAATCCCGGTTGACAACCTGGACGAGGTATTGGAATTTTTGTCTTCCTTGTAAGTTGGTGAAGGTCTTTGACACCATATTTTGACGGTGTTATACTTTAAATGTAAGGTTTTCGGGGATCGAGTAAGTAAGGCAGTCGCGGAAAGAAGACCGCAAGGTGCTTTTCGAGGAAAGTCCGAGCTCCGCAGGGCAGGATGCTGGGTAACGCCCAGTGAGGGTGACCTTAAGGCCAGTGCCACAGAAAAAATACCGCCCGTCCTCTTAAAGAGAACGGGTAAGGGTGCAACGGTGCGGTAAGAGCGCACCAGAGATCGGGAGATCGATCTGCTAGGTAAACCCCATTCGGAGCAAGACCAAATAGGAGGAGGATGAAGTTGCCCGCTGACTTCTCGGGTTAGGTCGCTGGAGGTGCCAGGTAACTGGTATCCAAGATAGATGGCTGCTGCTTCCCTTACTCATCCGTTGAGCGGGAGGAACAGAACTCGGCTTATCAGCTTGCTCGGTCCCTTAATTATTGATTTACAGTCGCGAAAGCGATTCTTTTTTTTGGGACTTAAAGTAATCCCTGTTATTTATGATTGAATCAACCATGTAACGCCGCCCCCAATTGGATTGGGAAAAATAATAAAAAAGTATTTCCCTGCCAAAAACTTCATTCAATATATATCTTCTGGTTTTGCCCTGTTCATATAATCCGATAACCCGGTAGCAGATTTCGAGCCAAGAATGATATTTTCGGATGAGCCTTTCTGTGGCATTTTCAAGATATCCCTTCAGGCCGCAGAAAAGAATATCCGGTTTCAGGTTGATAGTTTTCAACAGGCTTTTAAGGTGGTCAACGATATCTTCGCCTTCCATAAACCCGGTCAGGTTTTCACCAAGATAGAGGTCACCGCAGAAAAGCCATCTATTATCGGGCTCAAAAAAGCAGGTATGATCAAGAGAGTGTCCCGGAGTATTGACAGTATTTAACAGGTATTTATCTGTTCTGAACTCTTTTTCCAGCGGTCGGGCTGTAGCGCGTGGAAGATTGCCCCACATAACCTTCCTGTAGATCTGAATAGGTGGAGGATCATTAAGCACCTTGATTGTTTCAGGATGAGCATATATCGGTACACCCAACTCTTGATGGAGTAAAGCACAATTACCGGTATGATCTTCATGCTGGTGAGTAATGATTACCTTGTTTAATTTAAGGTTTTTTAATGCTTTCAAGACTTCCCGGGCTACATGAGACGGTCCGGTATCGATCAGTATTCCGTCGATGTAATAAAAATAACTGAAATAAACTGGTTTGCCCATTATGGTTCTGGCAGCTTTGAATTCAACAATATCGCCGTATTCTTTAATAATCAGCATCAGTAGCTTCACCAATAGAAGTTATTTACTTACCGCTAATTCTATCACAGAGGTCGTGTGGCAGGAAAGTTAATACAGAATTGCGAATAACGATTAAATTAAATTTCGTGGAGAACGAAGATGAAATATAAGATAACCGCACCGGGCAGGGTTAACCTGATAGGCGAACATACAGATTACAACGGCGGATTTGTTTTGCCTATGGCGATTGATCTATCCCTGACCATGTTCGGATCGAAAAAAGAAGGTCGTTTAATTCATGTAACTGCCGATGATTGCGGAGAAAATGAAGTATTTTCACTGGACAGGATCGAGCGGAAAGGAGTAAACCCCTCATGGGTTGATTATATCAAGGGTGTATGCCGGGTTCTGGAACAGAATAATTATCGTTTGACAGGGGCCGAGTTAGCTTTTAGCGGCTCTATACCCATCGGGGCAGGGCTCAGTTCCTCAGCGGCGCTTGAACTTGCCACAGCATCTATTCTGTCCAGGTTAAGCGGATATAATATCTCCTTGGTTAAGCTCGCCATGATGTGCCAGGAAGCGGAGAATGATTTTGTCGGTGTTCAGTGTGGCATTATGGATCAGTTTTCTGTTGCCCTAAGCCGAAAGGGGCATGCCCTTTTTTTGGATTGTCAAACTCTGGATTATGAGTATGTTCCCCTCGAACTTGGAGAACATGTGATCATGATTATCGACAGTCGGGTTAAGCGAGCCCTGGCG
>JAWSUE010000009.1:0-4603 GCA_033549065.1 Bacillota bacterium | reverse complement strand
ATGATGAATCGTTCCCATGCCGGGCTGCGAGATCTTTATGAAGTCAGTTCTCCCGAACTGGATCTTATTACCGAAACGGCTCTTTCTGTCAAGGGTGTGGTCGGCACACGGATGACCGGCGCCGGATTTGGCGGATGCGCTGTAGTTTTACTGGCAAAAAGCCAAATCGAAGATGTTACCGAACAGGTCAGCCGCAAATTTGCCGAGTTCGGTTGGACGGAACCCGGTTACTATCTTACCTCGGCTGCTGCCGGAATTGAGGTGGAGAAAGCAGCTGACTGAAGAGAATCTTAAAATAATGTCCTTCGGGTCATTTCTTATGATAGAATAACAGGGATGTGCAATAGATAAGCGCAGAGTAATGGAGGTATAGGTTATGGGTTTATTAAGTGCAGCGGAACAGTATGAAATACTTGCTGAAAACACTGCTGAAATTATTACAGAAGAAGAATTTAAGAAAAAACTGGAAAGAAGTGTAACTGAAAAAAAGCCGCTTCGCTGCAAACTGGGTATTGATCCTTCTGCTCCCGATTTACACCTGGGCCATGCTGTAGTTCTTCATAAATTAAGGCAATTTCAGGAACTTGGCCATCACATAATTATTATCCTGGGGGATTTTACCGGAATGGTCGGTGATCCCACTGGAAGGTCGGAAACCCGCAAACAGCTGACTGAAGCCGAAGTTATGGCTAACGCCCGGACATACCAGGAACAGATCTTTCATATATTGGATAAGGATAAAACCGAACTTGTATTCAACAGCCAGTGGCTGGCTAAATTAACCTTTGCGGATGTAATCAGGCTTGCTTCATCTCTAACTGTGGCCAGAATGATGGAACGGGAAGACTTTACTAAACGTTACCAGGAGAATATTCCGATCAGCATACATGAATTTTTCTATCCATTGATGCAGGGTTATGATTCGATTGCAATCAGGGCTGATATTGAATTCGGAGCCACCGAACAAAAATTTAACCTCTTGATGGGACGGCAGCTGCAGCGGGATTACGGCCAGGAACCTCAGGTAGCCTTCACTATGCCCATATTGGTCGGGACAGATGGCGTTCAGAAGATGAGTAAGAGTCTGGGCAATTACATTGGGATAACAGAGCACCCCGATGAAATATACGGGAAAACCATGTCAATTTCTGATGCATTAATGCCAGAATATTTTCATCTGGCAACTTCGCTGAGTTCCCATGAAATTAAAGATATCCTTAGCAATATGAAAAAACAGATCCTGCATCCCCGGGATGCAAAAATGCGTCTGGCTCGTGAAATTGTAACGCTTTACCATGGTGAAAAAGCGGCTCGAGATGCGGAGCTGCGCTTCAAAAAAGTATTCCAGAAAGGTGAAATACCCAGCGAAATGGGTTCATTTGACTGCAAGGCGCCTTCGCCGGTTGTCGACATCATGGTCAGGTCAGGATTGGTATCAAGTAAAAGTGAAGCTCGTCGCCTGATTCAACAGGGTGGGGTCAGAATTAACGGTGAAACTGTAGGTTCAACGGATCTCGAGTTAACCAGCAAAGAAGAAGTGGTTCTGCAGGTTGGGAAGCGTAAATTCCTGAAGATTATCGTTTGCTGATTTACCGTTGAAGATCATACATAAAGGTGTAAGTAAAAATTTAATAAAGGCTGTCCCTTTTCTTAACAGGGACAGCCTTTATAGATTATTTTTCGCTGTATCCATCCTTGATTGCTGCGACGACCTGTGGATCCATCAGGGTTGTAACGTCACCCAGCTCTCTTTTTTCGGCAATATCCCTCAGGAGACGACGCATGATTTTACCGCTGCGAGTTTTCGGTAATTCGTAAGTGAAGAATATTTCTTCAGGACGTGCAATCGCTCCGATTTTTTTACCAACATGTTTTTTTAGTTCCTCTACCAGTTCTTCACTGCCGTCGATGCCTTCTTTCAGGGTTACAAATGCAGTGATGGCGTGCCCCTTGATCTCATGTACTTTCCCAATTACAGCAGCTTCGGCGACCGCATGATGATCGACCAGGGCACTTTCAACTTCCATGGTACCAATCCTGTGACCGGAAACATTCAGAACGTCATCAACGCGGCCCATGATCCAGAAATAACCGTCCTTATCCTTCCAGGCTCCGTCACCGGTAAAATAAAGTCCAGGATACTGTTTCCAGTATGTATACTCATATCTTTCATTATCCCTATAGAGAGTTCTTAACATGGCTGGCCAGGGAGATTTAATCACCAGGAATCCACGCTGGCCCGGACCGGTCGGTTTCCCCCGATCATCGACCACATCGGCTTCTATTCCCGGGAACGGTTTGGTTGCCGAACCGGGCTTCAGTGGTGTCACACCCGGTAGGGGTGTGATCATGATCATCCCGGTTTCGGTCTGCCACCAGGTATCAACAATCGGGCACTTGCCTTTGCCGATATGCTCGTGATACCAAAGCCACGCTTCAGGGTTAATCGGTTCTCCAACGGATCCAAGAAGTCGCAGACTCGAAAGATCTCGATTATCCGGGTACTGGTTACCCCAGCGCATGAATGATCGGATTGCCGTTGGCGCTGTGTAAAATACATTGACTTTATACTTTTCAACCAGCTCCCAGAAACGGTCCCGTGCCGGATAATCGGGAGTTCCTTCATAGATAAAGGTAGTTGCTCCGTTAGAGAGTGGTCCATATACGATATAGCTGTGGCCGGTAACCCAGCCGATATCGGCCGTACACCAGTAAATATCATCTTCCTGGTAGTCGAAAACGTAACGAAACGTAGAGTTTACTCCAACCAGGTATCCTCCGGTGGTATGGAGAATCCCTTTTGGTTTTCCCGTAGTTCCGCTGCTGTAAAGAATGAAAAGAGGGTCTTCAGCGTCCATTATAACCGATTCACAATCGGCTTTTGCATCTTTCATCAAATCAGCCCAGTCAAGGTCGCGACCATCTTTAACCTTGTAAGGGGTACCTGTTCTTTCCACGATTACAACCTTTTCGATGGAAGGGCATTCACTCAGTATTTCCTCGGCCGCGTCTCTCATCGTGATAACCTTACCACGTCGGTATGCCCCATCAGCGGTAACCAGGACCTTTGATTCAGAATCAAGGATCCGATCTTTCAGCGCTTCCGGACTGAAGCCACCAAAAACCACGCTGTGAATTGCTCCGATGCGGGTACATGCAAGCATGGCGATAACCGCTTCCGGAATCATGGGCATCCAGATGGTCACGGCATCACCTTTTCTGATTCCCAGGTTGTGCAATACAGAACTGAATTTGTTAACTTCAAGGAGCAGCTGCCGGTAAGTCAGGCTCAAAGAATCACCCTGTTCACCTTCAAAAAGCAGAGCAGTTTTGTCTCCCAGGCCATTATTGACATGGCGATCAAGGCAGTTAAAGGAAACATTTAATTTGCCGTTAACAAACCATTTATAATAAGGAGGATTACTGTCGTCCAAAGTGCTCTTCCATTTTTCAAACCACTCCAGATTTTCGGCCATCTTAGCCCAATAATCGAGACGATCTTTTTCAGCAGCCTTATATAAGCTGTCATCCTTGGCCAGGGTTTTTTCAACAAAACTGCCGGACGGCAGAAATGGTTTTACGTGTTCTTCGCTGAAAATTTCTCCATGATCAGATTTTGACATTTATATACCCCCTTCAGAGAATTAGTTGTATCCTATTCAACGCTAAGGAGTCGAATTCCTTCAAAATTCAGTCAATATTATTCCTTTTAATTTCAGCTGTGCCCAGGCAGCAGCCTTCAAAGAGGTTGATGCAGTTTTGATCGGTATTGGCCCCTACCCTGGCCAGCAAAATATTACAGGGGTGTTCTCTTATCTCCGGGTCTACTGTTTCCCAGAGGGTGAAATTATATGGTTTGAAGAAATCAATCATAAATTGGCGGTAGGCCCAGGCTGAAAGACCTGTATTATCCAAATCCCAACCGTAAACTGAATGAACGGCAATGGTGATAAAGTCCTCAAAGTATGTAAAGTCAGGATTTTTAAATAAAGAATTGAGCAGCTCCCTTGTAATACCCATCTTCCGCCACTGTGGATCTGTTTCCAACCCCCCCAGTTCGATCAATCGGGAAAAACATCGCTCTTTCCACCATGGGAAATCCGGTTTCTGGAAAGATATATATGAAATGACAGTGTTTGCTAGCGATGCGGTAAAAATTAAGCCATCCGGCTGCTGGGCCAGTTCAGTCAGGGCAATATGCTGCTTACTGGCCGGACGGAAGCTGTTTAATCCCAGGGCAAACTTATAATCTCTTATCTGTCGACTATCGGCAGGTCCTCTGATATGTATTTTCCCCAGGGTTGTCGGCAGGAAGAAATTTATTGAATCTATCGAAGGTTTTTCAAAAACAAAACAGTCACCGGCGATTCTTTCATCCATTTTTAAAGAACCTCCATTTATTAATCTATTACATATCGATTACTATAAATCCTTCATTAATTTTACTGCAAAATAAGCTCGTATTACCTTGACATCACCTAGGCCCTGTGCTAATATATACTTTGCACTAAAAAGCTTCAAAAAGTTCCGCTCTTTGAAAACTGGATAGGGTAAGGAAGGGTCTCTATTAAGAGATCTTGTGACCAGATAATTTTGAGTGAAG